>JAAUUJ010000224.1 GCA_012030715.1 Synechococcaceae cyanobacterium SM2_3_1
ATTCAGGACAAGCATCATGAACGAGGTGACTTTGATCAACTTGTTCATTCAGAGGAAAATGATAGTCTGGTTAATAACAAGTGGGCTTTTGTAACTTAATTTACAAGCAAAAATGCAATCTAGATCACACACTTGGGTTGAATGTTAGATTTGGCGCTGCAGGGTGTATACTCCCGCAACAGGGATCGGTTGGTGTATGGCTTTTGGGCCTCAGCTGTGATCGTGGAGGATGGAAACTAGCTTATGTCACTCTTTGATTGGTTTGCCGATCGCCGTAAAGATGCTGCTCCGTCCCTCACCGGGGGCACACCGTTCACCAAGGCACGTCAGGTACGCGACATTCCCGAAGGACTCTGGACAAAGTGCTTAGAATGCAGCAAGCTCACCTACACCAAAGATCTTAAAGACAATCTGGATGTTTGTCCTCACTGTGAACACCACAATCGCCTCACGGCTGTGGAACGGATCCAGCAATTGATTGATCCGGGAACCTGGCAGCCCCTGGATGAGAATCTGGTGGCTGGAGATCCCCTCAATTTTGTGGATCACAAGACTTATCCTGAACGCATTCGCTCCTATCAGGAAAAGACTCAGCTCAATGATGCGATCCTGACCGGGATCGGTTTAATGCTGAACCAGCCTGTGGCCCTGGGCGTAATGGACTTCCGCTTCATCGGTGGCAGTATGGGCTCAGTGGTCGGAGAAAAAGTCACTCGCCTGGTAGAACGGGCAACCTGTGATCACTTGCCCTTGCTCCTGATCTCAGCCTCTGGGGGAGCGCGGATGCAGGAGGGGATTTTCAGCCTGATGCAAATGGCAAAAACTTCTGGCGCCCTGCAACGTCATCGTGATGCAGGTCAGTTATTTATTTCTGTGCTGACTCATCCCACCTATGGTGGGGTTACCGCGAGCTTTGCCATGCTCGGGGATCTGATTCTGGCGGAACCTAAGGCAAAAGTGGGGTTTGCGGGTCCTCAGGTGATTGAGCAAACGATCGGTAAAGGTAAGCTGCCGGAGGGATTCCAGACCGCTGAGTACCTTTTAGACCACGGGCTTATTGACGCCATCGTGCCCCGCACTGAGCTGCAAAAGCGTTTGGCTCAACTGGTCCGGCTGCACCAGCCTAATCTGCGGCTGTGCTCTCAACAATTACAGACGGTTGTGCCGATTGCCGTCGAACTGGTCAGTGCTGACAGCTAATTTCGATTGCTTTCTGAGTTCAGGGCACAATGTTGACACTCGGACCTGTGCTTAGGGCCTGCTGTCCATTTTTACTGAGCTGAACTTCGATGGGTCCGTTGGTCACCGCCAGCATATCTGCAGGGATCCTGACCCTACCCTCATATAGCCCTGGCAGGATCTCCGACATTGAGATCTGGGGAGTCACATCCACAATCCGGAAACTGGCCTGACCTCCAGCATCCCCATAGAAACGAACTTCCAAAATGTCATCGGATTGCAGCATCTGACCTTCGGCATTGGTGGTAATCGAGCGAATATTAAGCGGACTTGCGCTCGCAGGTGCTGCGGTGGGAGCTTGAATCGTAGAGCGGGTGCCTACTGAACCATCAATGCGAAAGGGAAAAATTTCAGCGTGCTGCGTCGTCAACCCATTTCTGGAGAAACCAATGCGCAATGTCGGTCCCGAAGCCTGATCGGTTGCCCCGACAACATAGGTGCCCTCATAGAGATTAGGTTTTATTTCCCGCATGGGCTGGTTGGCGGCAAGGGTTCCGAGATCAAAGGTGGCCACCGCTCCAGATTCACCCCCAGACATTAATAGTAAGGATATCGCCTTCCTGGAGATTCCGTTCCGGCTCTAAACGTACACTCGAAAATTCTGGATAGTTTTCAATCGGCGGTGGTGGGCTGGTGAACCCCTGAGAGAGGGATCCGGAAGGTGACTGCGGGACTGGAAAACTACTACCTGGATCAGAAAAGATAGGGGAATCCACAGGTGCCGAACCACTCCCCACCACCAGTTGCGGTAGCCGCCGTTGCGTCCGCGTGACTTGATTCCCCACAGATAGGCGGATAGTCAATCCGGTCCCTGGATCAGATCCTGGAGGACCTGGTGTGTAGGTGGCACGATACAGCCCCGGGCTTTGCTCCTGCATGGGCAAGTTCTGGACCAAAGCGCCAATATCGACACTCGCACTTCCGCCCGGAGTGGCCTGGGCCTCAATCACCAACGGATTCCCAGCGGTGACAACCCCCGACTCTGGCACAATCCGAAAGGCAAAGATCTGAGGTTGAGCCTCAGGGGCAAGGGTGGTTACCGGGGGGGCAGCCGGGGCAAGGGTCGGTCGCAGTTGGGTCACAGGTGGCTCCAGGGGTGACACCTGATTGCGAACCGCTAGGGACTGGTAAAACATGGCGATTCCCTCACCCCGACCTAGCACCAGATTCGGGTTCAAACGCTCAGGCTCCGGAACATTGAGAATTAAGCCTGCTTCCCCAGCCATGGCAATGAAGGGCCGTCCAATCTCAGGAACTTCCTCGGCATCAGTGTAGAGAGACATCCAACTGTCCACCTGCTCAGGAGTCGGCTGGGGCCGCTGCAGAACACGCACCAGGATGGCCAAGGCTTCCAGCTTGGTGATATCCCCTTCCGGACGAAAGGCATCTCCCTCAAAAAGACGCATCGCCCCGGACTGCACGATCGCTTGGGCTGTCCACCAATCGGGGGAATTGGGCTGCATATCTGTAATCACCATGGCCTGTCCTGGATCAGCCACGTAGTCAAAAAACTCTACCAGCCACTGCGCAAATTCAATTCGGCTCAGCGTTGTGCTCAGAGGTTGCCCCTGTAACACCAGTTCGGTTTGAGCTTCCATGGCCTCAGCATAAGCTTCTGTCCAGTTCAGGGAGTTGGGGATCTGGGTTTGTGCCTGGGCAGGGGACACTACAAAGACCCAGGCATTCACCGACCCGAAAGCGGCAAGCAAGCTGAGGGAGAGGGCAGCGGAGAGAAAGCGCATAGCGGCCACGGAGTTGAACCTAAGCAAACAACGATGGCAGTGGTTAGATCCTTATTTCTGCAAGCATTTAGCTCCGGATAAGTAAGGGACCTACCGATCTCCAGTAAGCTTATCTTAAGAGCCCCCCCAATTCCCAAGGTCCTTTTTCCTGACTCCGCTTACGCGGATCCGCATCCTGGGAACCTCTGCGCTCTCATCAACCTGATCAATACAGGGTCAAAGCAACGATCATTATAAACTTGTGTAAACTGCTGGCCGAACCCAAATTAGTTATCATAATCTATATGAAAGTTTACTGTTTCTATAGAGTTTACACAGAGTCGAGGAGAGTCTCATGTCAGGAAGTACAGGTGAGCGGCCCTTTGGGGATATCATCACCAGTGTTCGCTACTGGGTTATTCATACCCTTACCATTCCCATCTTGTTTATTGCTGGCTGGCTGTTTGTAAGTACAGGCTTAGCCTATGATGTATTTGGGACGCCCCGACCGGATGCTTATTTTTCTGCAACCCGGCAAGAGCTTCCCATTGTCCTGGATCGGTTTGAGGCTACAAATCAGCTGGAAAAGATGACTCAGAAATGAGAATCTGAGCACAGGTTGTATGGTTTTTAAAATCTGTTTTTCCAGACTGACTTCCAGTCTTAGCTGCGCAGAGTTATCCTCTTTGTCGGTTTAGCCAAGAGTTCACCATTATGCAATCTCGTCCCAACGAACCTGTTTTTTATCCTGTCTTTACTGTCCGCTGGCTAGCAATTCATACGCTGGCGGTCCCAACCGTCTTTTTCCTGGGTGCTATTGCTGCAATGCAGTTTATTCAACGGTGAGTTTATGCCAGATCAACCTGAGAAAAACCCTAATACTCAGCCAGTTGAGCTCAATCGTACTTCCCTCTACCTGGGACTGCTCCTAGTTTTTGTTGTTGGTCTTTTGTTTTCCAGCTACTTCCTCAACTAACCCACTCATTACTTAGGTACTGCGAGGTAAAACTATGACACAAACACGTATTCCTCTCTGGATTGTTGCCGTTATTGCTGGCCTAGGTGTGCTGACAGTAGTGGGACTTTTCTTCTACGGTGCCTATGTAGGAGTAGGATCCAGTCTATAGGAAGGAAAAGGTGCAGTTAGACGAGCCCACACCCTAACGATGGGAGGATGAACTGCATCAACCTCAACTCATGCAAATAGCTGCCTCGATACCCGCTTCAGGTTGTCAAGGCAGCTTCATTTTTTAATGGTGGATCTCAAAGAGATTCTCAAGGGGAATGGCAATCAGTCAATCTTAATAGTTGGAGGTGGGCTCACCCTTTTCGATCCAGAGGAAAAGAGTCACAATTGCCATTGCAGGCAGTACCCAGCAGGTCACCAAAACCATAAAAGGTTGCAGATAAGCAGCGGTCATAGAGCTTGGACTCCTTAAGCAGAATTACAGCGAATGTAATCAGATTTTATGAAACTCTTTCACTGCCACCGCGAATTGTAATGATGTTTAACGTCTGACTCTCAGCTAACAGGAGTGGGGGAGGAAGCAGTCCTAAGGAAGTTCGACCACCACATTGGCCAGCTGGACATCATCGTAGTCTAGGCGGGCTGCCCCCGATCGTCCTACGGGAACCCAAGCCTGAGATTGCCACCGAAGAGGGGAACGTTTACGGGCACCTGCAGATTACCAGCAGAATGAAAAGTCTGCCCCGTTTGCAACGTCAGGGTGTTTTGGCCTGTTCGCAGGTGCTGCAAAGGCAGGGGAATGCTCAGGTTGTCACCCGCCCGCCCAATCGTGGTAATCGTGGATCCATTCAGGATCACTTTCATGGGGGACATATCAGCACCAGGGATCCGGGTTTGTCCAGCTCGATAGGCCTCGACAGTGTCCAACCCGATCAGAGATCCAATGCGCAGACGAGGCGGTTGAGGGGGAATGCGTGCAAGCGTAAAGGTGCGATTTAACTCGGCCCCCTGTGCCTGCAGTTGAAACTGCCCCGCAGCTGCCGACTGAGCGGAATAGGAATTATCTCCCAAGCGAACCACATCACTTTCCAGCAACAGGGTGGTGGACTGATCGAGACGCTCCAGTTCTACCTGAAACTGTTGAGGGTCTCCAGTGGTGGTTTGCGAGAAGGGAACATAGTCCTGTAACCGGGCCACCAGGATCTGATTGGCAGGTATATTGTCGGGCAGTTGAAAGCGCCCCTGAGGATCTGTACGCACAGAAACACCAGCCCCCGGCACTGCCACCTCCACATTACTGAGGGGTTGCCCCGTTTGTTGGTCCACCACCTGTCCCGAGTAGGCCGACTGCAACCGCACCTGAGAATTGGGAGCCGCAACGGCCACCTGAGTACTCTGCTGTAACCAATTCAGATCTTGTTGGTTGATCTGACCATCTCGATCAACGTCGGCAGCATCAATTTGCCGATCACTCAAACTTTGAGTTCCTTGTAAATAGCCGGAAAGGAGGGTGACATCAGCGGCAGTCACGGCTCCATCTCCATTCAGATCACCCTGCATAAAGGTCTGAGAATGACCCGGGGCACCAAGCCCCCACCAAACTGTGGCAGCAGAACACAGGAGTGAAGCAAGGCTGAGGCTGCGATTCATCAAGGC
>JAAUUJ010000225.1 GCA_012030715.1 Synechococcaceae cyanobacterium SM2_3_1
ATCCTCCAGACCCTGTCAGCATCAGGCAGGGATCACCTGCACGATCAGGGAACGCTTGTCCAGAGATTGAACTTTGCCAACCTCACCCAGATCGGTGATGACTCGATCGAGCAGTTCGACGGCCCGATCACGGTGTTGATTCTCGCGGCCCCGCAGACGCACCAGAAATTTAACGGAGTTCCCTTTGGTTAACCATTCGGTGGCCTTATCAATGCGGATCTGGTAGTCAGACTCACCCACGTTAGGTCTCAGCTTTACTTCCTTAACCGTGGGACGGGCACTCTGCTTCTGCCGTTTCTTTTGCTGGTACTGCAACTTACCGTAATCCAGGATGCGGACAACCGGAGCTTCTTTCCCTTCGGAGACCACAACCAGATCCAGTCCAGCAGTACGGGCCATTTGTAACGCTTCCTGGGTGTCGATCAGACCACGGTTGCTATTGTCCTGATCGATCAGGAGGACCTTGGGGGTTCGGATTTGGTGGTTGATTAGTTGTGTCTTAGCGATAGTGATACCTCTCTAATTCGACAATGGGGCACGCTATAGATCTAGTGTAGCCTCTGCACCCTGACTCCCTCCGGTGCTTGTTCAAGGAGAGATCTGTAATCAGCTGGGGGAATGTCCGTTAACGCATCAGTCGGGTGATCTGGATTGTACAGCCTTTCCGGTGGCTGCAGCCCTCTCAATAATGTCAACAGCAAACTTAACGCCCCCTGAACTTTGTATGTCTTTTTGCATTTGCCTTGCCTTCTGCTGATATTTAGGATCTGTTAAGACTTGGCGGATCTTTTGTTGTAGATTCTGCCCATTCACCTGACTGACTGACAAAAACTCACCAACTTTCGTCCATTCAATTCGAGCTGCCACTCCAGGCTGATCATTGGTAATCGGGATCGCAATCAGGGGTACACCATGAGCTAAGCTTTCCAGAGTGGTATTCAGCCCCCCATGTGTAATCACCAGATCACTCCGTCTTATCAGTGCTAATTGGGGTGCAAACTTCACAACAATGGGAGATCCAGGTAGAGATGGCAACTGTGAGAGTTGAGTAGATCCGCCCAATGAGATCACCAGTTGCACTTCCAGAGATGCACATGCGGTAGCAATCATTTCATAAAATTGAAGAGGTCGATTTTGGATCGTTCCCAGTGACATATAAATAAGGGGCTGATCGGTCAGTTTCTCAAAGGGAAAATCGATGGCCTGAGGGCCACTTAGATCATGCAGGGGACCACAAAAGTAGAACTGTAGGGGTAATTGCTTTCTGGGAAATTCAAAAGTAGCGGGTTGCTGGGAGATCTGGGCCAGTCTGGAAAATGAGTCATTGGGAGTCCTGTACTCAAACAGTTTTTTTGCTCTGCGGTAGGCTATCACCTGATCATAAATGGGTTTGATTCTTGCTCCTATGCAGAAATGCCCCAAAGGTTGCGCAACTTTGACCAGCAAGCAGGATGATATCTCCATGAGGTCTGAACTGGAGGAACACCTATCTCATAATTCAAGATTAGCGCATTGCTGATATTTACATAGGGGAGATCCAGAAAATCTGCAACCGAGCAGGGGGCTAGTTGAGTTTGATCAATAAGTAAGAAGTCAACGCCTAAATGTCTTAATCGATCAGCAAGCTCATTCAGATAAACCCGATCCCAGGCCAGGAATAGTGTGATCATGTACTCAAAAGCTGCTATCCCTGTTAGACCCCCTAATCTATTGAGATGCTGCTGGGTTGATCCAATAGGGAAATCCTTTTCACCAACCGGAAAAAAGTGAAGACTAGATCGAATGATCTTTTCTTGAGAATCGACCAAATTGATGACAGTGACTTGATGGCCTCGGTTCTGTAGCTCCTTGCCCAGAGCGATCATTGAGTTGAAATGTCCGCCAATATTTGGGCAGATCAGGCCATAGTGTGTCATATAAGATCTCATTCCATGGGGAAGGTTCTTAGTCTGCCAGGAGCCCCTCAACCACTTGATTAAAGGCTTGAGGCTGCCCTAGAAATGCCCAGTAAGGTATGCCGCTCCACCACGTCTCCCAAATCGCACTACTCTATTGTTCCCGCTCTCTCCTGCTAACGGGCCAGCTGATCCGCATCGTCATGTTCAGGATGGAGCCTGTCTGCGAAGGGGATCAGGAAAAAGCTGAACCATATGAATACGGATCCCAGGCATCCCCAGCAATTCAAGGGCCTCAGAACCATGAAGAGATGAAATCTGCCGGTACTTCCCATCCTTTGGATCTCGATAAACACGGATCTTGGCTGCAGTCATCCCTCCCCCTCCAGAGTCCTGTCAGAGTTACTCTCTACTCTAGCGATTGGAGCGGGATCCAAGAGGCAAAAGGGGCGGATCACTGCCTTGTACTACCAGCGTGAGTTCCTGGGAGGATAGCGGCAGGATTGCTGTTTCAACAGATCCTTAACCCAGGCCACGGGTTCATCCCCGAGCGGCACGATCAGCTCCTGACCCACCTCCTCGATGATCAACTGTCCCCGCATCCCAATTCCCCGCAGAGTTTTACTTCTGGGGTACTTCAGCTGGGGCGGTAAATCTGCAAGCCTCTCCAACATACGGCGAGTTACACAGTGACGGGTCTCCAGCAGGCGGACCCCAATCCAGGCATCCACTTGCCAGAGACTGATAAATCCCTCTTCGTCGGGGGTAAGATCGGCAGCCCAAGCTATTTCATCTTTGCGGAATCCCTCCCACTCAATTAAGTAGAGCTTGAGAGTCTGACCCGCAGGCCAGGTCCAGCCTTGTGTTCTCAGCAGCGCGATCTCTTCATGCCATTTTTGACTGGTCAGTAACCGCGCCTTAAAGTCCAGCACCTCCCGATCCAGCCGATCCTCCACCTGAGAACTGGTGGCATGGAGAATGACTTTATCGGGGCTCTGAATTTCCCAGCTGATCCCCACCAGATCGCGGCGGATCAGGGTCCACAAATGTTCCTCAATCTTGAGAAAGAAAAACTCCTCCGAGCTGCCCTGTTCGTACCCCACACAATGGGCCATGAACCGCAGATCCAGCGCCGGAATAGAGTGAGTCTTGGCATAGTTCTGGGCCAGTTGTTCCAGTAGATCAACTTCCCGTTGCCAGTACTCGGGGATCTCAGCTTGCATTTCTCAGCAGGTGAAGAGCATAGCCAGGATTGGAGACAAATTGAAAAACACGATCAAGAGAGCAGAGGCACAACACCTCAAAGGGATGCTTCTGAATACCGGAAAGAAAAAGTTGCTTTCCCTGCGATCTACAAGTTTTATACATAGAGATTAAGAAAGTAATGCCACGGCTGTCCATGAATCTTACCCCTGTGAGATCAATGATCCAGTGGCTGTTGGATGGGGTTGCAGATAGCTTTGCTTTGAGTGGAATTACCGTATCCGCATTCAGTTGCCCGGACAGCTGCAGCAGGTTTACATCCAGATGAAGGGACTGGATCTCAACATTAAGACTCATTGCCAGAATCCTTTGGTGCTGAAGGATAAAACGATGGCAGACCCCAAGACAGCCTGAGGATGCTCAATATTATACAAACAGTTCTGGAGATTCTGAGTTCAGTGATCCTGCGGTTTCTAACCTTGAGTGGAGTGGTCCAACCTTTGTGAGAAAAAGCGGGTTTTGTGCCAAACAGGTTCACAAAAGGTTATGGAAAACCTAAGGTTGACCCAGAAATCTTCAGGATCTTTCTCCCACCCGCAGACGACAATAGTAGTGAGGATGCTCGACTGCATAAAGGAGTTTCCATGACTGTTGCAACCGTTACCATTGGCTTCAATGTCATCCAGGACGAAGTCCGTCATCTGGTACAGGAAGGGATCATCTGTCGTTGTGATCCTATCTACAAGCTCTGTAGCTGCTTCCCCGCTCGAGAATGGCCTGCTGTAGAACAAGAACTACAGAAGCGCGATTTCCTGCTCAGGGATCATGTTATAGATCTGCTGGGACCCGAAACCTGGAGCGACGACTAGCCCTATATCTCCTGGCCCGTCACCTGCTGCAGCGTCGGAACAAACGTGGGATAGGAGATAGCTGCACAGGCAGAGCCCTGGATCGCCTTCCTGGAGCTACAAGGATTGCGATGGTTTTTCCTCTGGCATGGTATTGGTCTCATCTTCAGGCAAGCTAAAGTCCACTCCGGCATAGATATCACCCAACCGCAGCAACAGATCCAGTGACGCTAGAGTCACCATATCCTCTTCTGCTTCGTAGTCACTCAACAACCACTGACCACTTTCCTGCCGCACGTGCTGCAACACGCGCAAGCGATATTGCTCCACCAGCAGATATTCTTGAAAGCTTGGCAAAGAGCGGTAGTAATCAAACTTGTCACCCTGGTCGTAGTTTTTTGTAGATTTGGATGCTACCTCAACAATCAAGCAGGGATTTGTCACCGTACTGGTTCCCTTTCCGTAATAGATCGGCTCACGAAAAATCACCATTACGTCGGGATAGGTAAAGACCTGGTAGCGCTCAATCCACACCCTCACATTCTCCGTAAATAGTCGATCACCCTTGGTCCGCAGCAGTGGCTTCAGGGCAACACATAGATTGGTAACAATCTCGTTGTGATTCGTCGTTCCCCCCGCCATTGGCACAATACCCCCATCACGATATTCACTCCGAAAACTCGCTTGGGTTTCCATCTCTAGATACTCATTGGGGCTATAGGCAGGCTTGGCAACCTGGACAATCATTAGGAACCTTCCATCCCGATCTTTAGCGTAATCGCATCACATAGAAAACCCAGATCTAGCGACATACTTCCTGGCCCGTCACCTGCTGCAGCGTCGGGAAAAAGGTGGGATAGGAGATAGCTGCACAGGTCGATCCCCGAATCACCGTGTCTCCCCGAGCCACCAGGGATGCAATCGCCAAACTCATGGCAATGCGATGATCCTGAAAGCTATCCACCTCAGCCCCCACCAGAGAAGCTCCCCCATCAATCTCCAATCCGTTCGGGTGTTCCCGCACCGTCACCCCCATCTGGCTCAACCCCTCAGCCATTGCCGTCAGCCGATCACTTTCCTTCACCCGCAGCTCAGCCGCATCGCGGATCACTGTGGTTCCAGAGGCACAGGCTGCCGCCACCGCCAGAATTGGGATCTCATCAATCAGGCGCGGGATCAGATCTCCACCAATGCTGACTGCCTGCAGTTGCGCAGACCGGACCTGCAGATCTCCTAGGGGCTCACCTGCCTCTTCCCGAGGTCGCAGGATCGTGATATCGGCACCCATCTGCTGCAGCACTTCTAATACACCAGTACGGGTTGGGTTTAAGCCCACGTTTTCAATCACCAGTTCAGCCTCTGGAACAATGGAGGCTGCCACCAGCCAGAAGGCCGCAGAACTGATATCCCCAGGCACAGTCACCGTCTGCCCAGTCAACTGCGATCCACTGCGAATCGTGACCGAGCGGGTAGCTGCATCCACCTCCAGATCCGCACCAAAGGCCTTCAACATCCGCTCCGAGTGATCTCGGGATAGGGGCGGGTTCCGTTACGGTGGTGGGTTCTTCTGCACTTAAGCCCGCCAGCA
>JAAUUJ010000226.1 GCA_012030715.1 Synechococcaceae cyanobacterium SM2_3_1
CCCCAACAGTTCCAGGACATGATCCACAGGCTGGTTTGCTGGCGGGGGAATAAAGCGGGCAGGGGGAAAATGCACAGGGGGGGTGTATTAGCAGCAATCGAGATCACCTCTTCTCGATCCACAAAGATCACATCCAGATCTACCAGCACATCACTGGTGACAATCGCCACCGATCGCCGGGGAACAATGGGAAACACCATCCCCTCATGAGGTGCCAGATCATCGCGAAACTTTAAACCTGTCTGTTGTTGAGCTGGGGTGAGAGCCACCTCCAGAAAAAAGCGGGTGTCGCCAATCAGGGTTTCGGAGGTCACAGGCAGGAATTGTCCACCGACAGGAGGAGACTGGATCTGCTCCGCCTGAAAGAATCGGGGAGTGGACCGCGATCCTCTGATTTTCACGCTCTCAGCCTGAGCTGGAGTGGAGAGTAAGTCGGTCTGATCCGAGACCCTGACAAACTGGCGGATCGGGCAATCCAATCTTGCTGAACGAAGCAGCCAGATGCCCTGCAGAGACTCCGAATTAGGGCGGAATAAAACTGATCCCACCAATGGTACTGACTCTGCAGTCGTTTCCAGGGAGGTTGTGGACAACATCTCAAGAGGCTCAGACTCTAGACTCAGATTCATGCTGGTAGCAGAATCAATAGCTGTGAGTGTGGGGGTTGGGGAGCAGGACCAGCTGCATAGGATCAGGCCCATCAACAGAAATGAGATCAGCCATCCCTGGGGTGCAATCCGGATCATTTTACTCCCTCCCTTGTTGACTTTTCTTCTCGATCCCCTCAAAGGTATAGCCCAGAAGAGCAATATCTTGCTGATATACCCGTTCTACAATTTGGATCGTTTCATTACTGTAATACTGTCGGTAGTCTTTCTCCCGGTGCATCGTTTGATTCCTGGTTTTTAAGGGTTGTCCGATCCCCAGCTTGCCGCGAATATACTCGTAATCACGGTCAATATCCTCCAGATAACCAATAAAATCAACGGCCAGTTGTGCCTTATGGGTACATAAAAAATCTGATTGAGGTCGAAAATGTAATCCCAATTGAATATTCTCTTCATTTACCCATTGCTGTACAAATTGAGTAAATGTCTCAAAGATGCAGAGATACGTTTCTGCCCACTCCTGATCCTCCCGATTCCTGCCCCCCTGTTTGAGATAGAGATAGGCGGAGAGAAGCCGATCCCAGGGGTTACGGACAAAGGCAAACTTAAAAAACGAATCAAATTCTTTTTGAGAAAAGCACAACTGATAATCCGCAATCGTTCGATGATCACCCGCTTTCCGCCCGTAGAGGCTGTACACTGCCGAAGTTCCAGCCGCCTTTGGGATATGCACAAAAATTGATCTTGTTTGGAGGAACGGGATCAGCGATGAAATATCACGGTGCTCAGGATCCTTCTCACGCAGGTTGTGAATGTGGTTGCGACGTTCTGAAGACAGATTGACAAACACCAGGCGGCGCAACTCATGGGGTAAATTCCAAAACAAGGGGGAACTCATCAAGGGTGCTGGCAATCTCCCCACTTCATAATGCAGTCCTCGATACCGTTTTTCGCAATGGCTGATCTTCATGGGTGTTGTATTTAACCACAAGAATTGAACGGGTGAAGCTGGCATTTGCAGGGTAGAGGTTGCCCATGAGATCCGTCAAGATGAGGGGCCAGACCATCCTGGTTCTCACGGAGAAATTGAAGCTGATCCTGTTTTAAAAATACCTTCCGCCATTAGATTTTTCGATGGAATCGCTGCCCAGGTCCTCAGAAAAGGGAGCGGAGAACCCCCAGATCGGGCACGGCAATCCACACCCTGATCCCCAAAATGCTCTTCTATAATTCGAGTAGTTGTGTGTAGTATCTCTTACGTTAGGGATAGACTGCATGTTTTTCTTTCACCCGACCTATTTGCTTGTGTTTCCGGGCATCCTGTTGATGATCTGGGCTCAAAATCGGGTCCAAGGAACCTATCAGCGGTATGCTCAGATCCCCTCCACTCTAGGGATGACCGGAGAAGACGTGGCCCGAACCATTCTTCGCCGCATGGGAGTTCATGATGTTCGTGTCGAACCCGTTCGCGGTCAACTAACAGATCACTATGATCCCAGGACCCGCACTGTGCGCCTCTCGCAAGGGATCTTTAACTCTCGCTCTCTTGCTGCGGCAGCGGTGGCGGCCCATGAATGTGGACATGTGCTGCAGGATGTGCAGGGCTATAGCTTGATGAACCTGCGATCGACGCTGGTGCCTGTGGCTGGTTTCGGGGCCAATTTCGGACCCATGCTGGTTCTGGCTGGCCTGTTCCTGGGCAGCAGCAGTGTTCTGGTTCCCCTCGGGATCGCTCTGTTTGCCGCGGCCATTCTCTTCCACATTGTGACGCTGCCCGTTGAGTTCGATGCTTCCAGCCGGGCCCTCCGACTCATTGATGAGTTTGGGATCCTGCAGGGTCGCGAGCATGAAGGGGCAAAAGCAGTTCTTAATGCCGCCGCCTGGACCTATGTGGCCACTGCGGTTGTGGCGGTGCTGCAACTCCTGCAATATCTGCTCCTGGCTCAACGGAATGATTGATCGGCAGAATCATGCTTCTGCTTCGCTGGCGGGTTCACCACGGGCTCGCCAGTTAGCTTTTTTAGCCCTGCGTCAGATGGATCAGCGGGATACCTATGCGAATCTGGCTCTGGCGAGGATCCTCAAACACGCCGATCAACCCAGTGAGAAAAATCTGGCGACCGAACTGGTCTATGGCATTACCCGCCGTTGCCGCACCCTGGATGCTCTGATCACTCGTTTCTCCAACCGTTCTGCGGAACAGCAACCTCCTGATCTACGACGCATTTTGCAGCTGGGGTTCTATCAACTTTGTTTCATGGATAAGATCCCGGCTGCCGTTGCTATCGATAGCAGTGTAGAACTGGCGCGCAGCAATCGTTTGGGTCAACTCACTCGGGTGGTGAATGGCATTCTCAGAGCCTACTGGCGTGAGCAGGAAAAGCAGCCACAGGATCAGATCACGCTAGAACTGCAAGACCTGAAGCCTCAAAAACAACTGGCCATCCAGGAGAGTTTTCCAGATTGGCTGGTGGATCTGTGGTGGGAGCAATTGGGTGAATCAGGGGCTAGCGATCTGTGTCGCTGGATGAATCGGGTGCCAACGGTTGATCTCAGGGTGAATTTGCTGAAGATCTGCAGGGAGGTGCTGCAGGCAAAACTAGAGGAGGTGGGGATAGCGACACAGACGATTGCAGGGATTCCATCTGGATTGCGGTTAACTGATCACGTTGGGGATCTGCAGAAACTTCCAGGATATACAGAGGGATGGTGGTCGGTGCAGGATGCCAGTGCTCAACAGGTGTCTTTCCTTCTGGATCCACGACCGGGTGAAACCATTATTGACTGTTGTGCTGCCCCGGGGGGTAAGACCACACACATCGCTGAACTGATGCAGGATCACGGTCTGATCTGGGCCTTTGACCGCCATGCTGGCCGTTTGCAACGGGTTAGGCAAAATGCAGAGCGACTGGGGTTAACCTCCATTCACAGCAAAGCTCTGGATCTGCTGAATTTGTCTGAAGATCTTGATCTCCCTGGACAACGATGTGCCGATCGAGTGTTGCTGGATGCTCCCTGTTCTGGGCTGGGAACACTTCATCGTCATGCCGATGCCCGTTGGCGACAAACTCCTGAGCGGGTTGCGGAATTGGTGGAACTGCAAGCTCAACTACTGGATCAGGCCTCACCATGGGTCAAGCCAGGCGGGATCCTGGTCTATTCCACCTGTACGCTTCATCCTCAGGAAAACAAAGCTCAGATTCAGGCATTTCTGCAGCGTTCTCCTGAATGGCAGTTAAGGGAAGATCCGGTGCTGATCTGGCCTCATCTAGCGGATCAGGATGGATTTTTTATGGCGAAACTTCAGTACCATCCATGATCATCAGCGGGAAGGTGACCGATTGCTCTCAACTGTCCGCTGCATTGGGATTGTTAGCTGCTGTTGCGTGATGCCATAGCCACTCTGCAAATGCCTCACGTGCTAGCTCACCTGATGCGATCGCCAAGACTACACGCTCTTGTTCATCCACACAGGCATTAATTTCCAGCCCATTTTGCTATAGTGTCAAATAGCAGATCATGCCAAACAGCGATATAGTTCAGCATTTTTCTCCAAGACATAATCGGCTGCATTAACAAAATCACCTTTTTGTAGATTTAGCCAATTTGCTAGGCTTGCCTTCAAAAGCACTTCAGTCACAATGCCATGCACACTTGCTAAATTCTGTAGCTTATGGAATTGGCTGTCCGAAAGATCAATTGTGATAGAAGCCACAGCGATCGCTCTCCTAGTGATTCTGAGTCAAGTTTAACGCCCACTTCTAACCAATAACCTCGCTTTACCGTCCCAACCCAAAAACGCAACCAGCTAAGCCTAAGTTGAGCGGCGGCTAGTATCCTTTGCATCTCCATCCAATTCTCTCGCCCGTCCGCTCCAACGTGTTGTTTGACCGGGCTTCCGCGACAGGTTCACAACTTCTCTACCGCTCTCAGCTTGTTTCTTGCGAAGGTCTTCAAATATCGCGTCTAAGTCATAGTTGAAGGATTTGGCATACTCTTCACGAATTCGGTGGATCTCTTCAACAATCTCATCCTTCCACATGATCTAATCTCCCATCAGTTCATTGGGTGTACAAAGGATAGGCAGCACATAGCCGAAATCGAGACTAATCTCCGCAAGCTTTCCCTGGATTTGAGCATTGGCAATATGCTTACAATTCCACGTTAACAGATAATCCATGCCGTGGACTGTTGCGACAGCGATGTGAATTGCGTCCACCTTGGCTTTGGGAGGCAAATTACTTCGAGTCAAAAACTGTACAGCTAAACCTTGTACGGCTTGATTCAATTCCAACAAGGGAAAATCACGTAGAATTTCTAGCCGTTGAGATGCGATCGCTGCATCTCCTTGTGCTACTTCTTCTAGGACTGCCTCGGAAGTGTAGAGCGTGAAGGTATTCCGACGCAATTCCCACCAGTCTTTTGTGATCTCCATATTTGCAGCCAGGATCAGGTTTTTGGTTGATCTGGCTGTGAGATACCCCAAAATGCTGGTTTCAATGTAGACAGTTTCGCTCATATGGAACAAGGGTTAGAATCTTCCCATTTTACGTCTGTCCAGATTCAGAGAGCATGTCAGCCTGAGTTTCGATTTTAGTCTCGTCTCATCGTCATTGAGTCGCAGCTTTTGCCTACAACTGTGAAGCCAAACCGCTCATATAAACGCACTGCTGAATTTCCAACTGATACGCTTAAGGATATTGATGGACTCCAGCATTCTGAATTAAACAGATGAGAAAGCAGTTGCGTTCCAATACCTTGACCACGATATTCGGGCAAAATAGCAATGTACAATTCAGGCGTATTGTCATCAATATAACCATATCCCTTGTTTTCACCCACCATCAAACGCAACCAAACCGCACCGACGGGCTGACTCGTTGCCGCGTCACTGGCGAGAAA
>JAAUUJ010000227.1 GCA_012030715.1 Synechococcaceae cyanobacterium SM2_3_1
TGGAGGAACGACTTTGACGAGGGGATCAGGGTTCTGCCAGGGTGAATGTGCGAATTCAAGGCCCCATGAGACTCGCTGTATGGATCAGGACTGGACTGATGCCCAAGGGCCGCTGGCGCGAACGAGATCCGTAGTGATCATCTAGGTTCTACGACTTCACAAGGGCAACAGGCTGATGAATGGATGGGTCCTGAACGAGAGGGTTGGAGCTTGGCTTTGAGGCCAGCGATACGCCTCCGGCAGGCTAGCGCCAAGAGATCCATCACCAGCTGATCCCTGCCCCTGGCAACGATCAGTGTGATCGGCTTGGTTAGCAGTACATGAGTTTCTATCTGCAGCGTTGATTCCACAAACCACCGGAAAGTCTTCATATTCCCGCTCACATAAAACACTTTCCTGTGAGGGCTGATGTACCCGTCGCCGAAGGGGATCAATTATCTGAAAAAGATTACTTTTGAGAAAGAACAAATAGATCTGAAAGATTGAATTGATTACCTTGTGCTAGAATTATAGTCAAATATAATCTAAGGTATCTCCATTAATCTCCATAACTTACTTTCAAGTGCAGAAAAAATAGTCTTTAGACCAGATTCCTGCTTGATTTATGCATTAGTTCAATGTGGTATATTTAGACTAAACAACAACATATAACAGCGACAAATTATTCATTATTACGTCAAACCATTACTAATTCTTGTTGTCTCTGTCTCTCCATAAGTTTCCTCTTGGTTTCCCAGGAAATATATCTCCTTAGATTGCAAGCTAAATTCTTAAGACCAACTGCAGTCTCTATTCTAGTTTCCCCAATAAAGTGAATTATTTTCCCTCCTATCGCTGTCACCCAAGCCCCAAAGACGTGTTCTACTTTGGCTCGAATTCTTGATTTCTCTCGATTCTTATCTTTTTGCTCTTCCGTTAATTTCTTATTCTGATATGCTCTCTCATGAATTTCACTCTAAAATCCAATCTTTTCTAATACCTATTTAATTTCTTCACTTCGATTTGGGCACTGGGATTAACGTTGCATCCGCAATCAGTCCTTCCTTGGCTTCATATCCCTGGCCTCTTAAGTATTTATCAAAACTATCAAATGATTTTGTAACTTAGCCTGCTTCAGTAAGCTTCTCTCGGAACAGCCAAACTGTTGTTGCATCAGGAATTCTGTCTTCTAAACCTAACCCTAGGAATCTCATGAATGAGTTTCGATTGTTTACCTAATACTCTAAGTCTTCATCAGAAATATTATAGAAATGCTGTAAAATAAGCAACTTAAACATAATGATGACATCGATTGGTTTACAGGCAGCATTGCTCTTAGGATCTTTTGGTGAACTTATTCTAGAATAGGTCGAAACTCATCCCATGGAATCAACCCATTAAGTATGTTAAGGAACGGTTTCTTTTCATTGAGCTTATTTTGTCGATTTTCCCAACCCCAGAAACTCTGCTGACCCGTACTTACCCTTCACAACATCGTCTTTTCAATTTTATCAGAAAAGCTCCCGTTATCAATTAATCGAAGTCCCCAATATATATAGTCCATGGAAGAGGTGAGTTTCAAAAGAAATGCTCAGGAACTATGTATTAAGTTACTGACCTGATCCAAGAGATCAGGGAGGAGAGGAGGCTGATTCATTGCACTCCACCCCCCGACTAGTGCCTCTAGATGAGGAGAGTGGCGCAAGATCTTGTTTTCAGGGTCGGTATTTGAGTGGATCACGCCAACGAGTATCAGATTCCCCCGATCCTGACAAAACTGATGCCAGCCTTCTATTACTTCAGGTGAACGACTAACGACCAGGTAATGGGTGCAGGCTTCCAGAAGAGGACTCTTTTCGGGTTGGACCATTCCGCCGATATCCACCAAAACTAGTGCCTTCTGTTTCCTCAACTGCAGGATTGCCTGAGCATGATAAGGGAAGAACTCCTCAGTTAAGGCACCTTTGTAGGTAAGCTTCAAGGTTTCTCGCTGAGCTGGATCTAACTCCAGAATCCAGTTACCTTCGCCATCCCAGTGAGCCCGTTGCAAGTAGATGCTGGGATTGATCCTGATTAAGGATTGAAAAAGCTGTTGAGATATGGTGCTCTTGCCACTGTCTGGGGGTCCAACAATCATTAGAGCAGGGCACAAACCACGCCTCGATTCTGGTAAGACAGGTAAGATCTGTCCAATTTTCACTTTTGGGGTGTGTGTAGCCACCACAATAGCCCCCAGGCGGGGATCATAACAGGCCAGCCAGGCTGTGGGGTGACACTCATGGGCAAGGTAAGTATAAAGCCAGATAGGAGCTCTTCCAGATAGAACAGTTCCGACTCTAGGATCCATGCCTGGTGGTAACTTCAAGGAAGTCAGATCATCCGGATAAATCAGCCGATCGGGTCGAGTCAATTCAATTTCCAATAACTGGAATGCTAAACCCTCAATTTCTTGATGGGCTGACAAATGGAGGTGGATAGGGGCATTTGACATCAGAGAGCAACTCACAGGGGATGCAATCCAGTATGCTAGTTCTATCGAAGAGGGGACTTCCAAGATTTGGGTAGGATAAGCACAACCCTACTCTTGAAATGCGGGAACACCTCTTTGGCTGTCTTTAAGTATCCTTTATCTGCCTTTGTGTTGATCTGGCTGGTGGGCAGAAAACTGGCTGTTCCCCTGGAGAGAGCTATCCGATTATGGGTATTGCTTCAGTCTCTGTATGGTTCAGAAGATAGGATGTCTGACTTGCCCAATCCTTTTGCCTACACTGATCTGAGGGACCGTCTTTATTCACCGGAACACCCTTCTAATGAGTTGAGCCACGGAGAGGAACTTAGCTTTTGTCAAGATCCTCGCTGCATTTGTCATCGACCCTTACAACACTGGCTAACCTCAGCCGAGATTGGTAGTGATTTACAGAGGTTACTAGGCCTGACTGACGATCGGTTGAGAAATGAGCTGGCAGGGCATCCCTTTGCCAAAGTGCATCGCTCACTTCGAGAGGATCTGAAGTTGCTGGCTGAAATGGGCTGGCTTACAAAGGTTAGGCGAGGAAGTTTTCCCTTAAGCAAGGAGATTCCTTGCCGCTGCCTCCTTCGGGACTCTTGGGTAATACAACACTGGCGGATCTAACTGTACATAAAACCTGGCATCTTCTTCATATTTTGCAGTCTGTAGCTTTTGTTCAACCTGATCTAGACGTCCTAACCCAAAAGATATGGGAGAATCTGGCAGGTACAAATCCTCAAAGGCAGGAACATCAGCATGTTTTTGTTCACCTTGATTACATTCTTGATCCAGAAGTGCAGGAACAGGTGGATACCTACCAGGAACAGCTGGAGTATCTTTGGCAGCAGCCCTCAGTAGGGATTATTCAGTTTGATTATTTCCTGAATACAAATGAGATTGTGGGAGTGACTGTTTTTCCTGTTTGTTTACACTACGTCAGGAGAGCGAAATATCTCAGTGCTTATGGCATTGATCCTTGGGGACAGGAGGGCTGGCATAATTACCGCCTAGATCGGATTGCTTCTGAGAAGCTCAAGATTTTGCCCTGGGGCGATCCTGAAGTACCTTCTAACCTGGTGCAGATGCGGCGTAATGGGCAGCTACCACATTCTGATTATGTCAGAGAGGCCCTGGAGGAAGCCTGGGGTTTCAACTTTTACTATCCCCGTCAGTTGCTCATTATCCGTTTTCAGCCAGATTTTGCCCGTTGGTATGTGCAGGGCACGATCCGACATTCAACATTTAATGCAATTGCGTATCAGGAGCTACCTTCCCTGATCAAGAAATCGATTCAAGATCCAGAGAAAAGGCAAAAAATTCTATCCCTGTTGCAAAAACGCTCTCCTGAAGATTGCTATTTTATGGGCTGGATCCGCGTTGGAGATATCAACCTCACCATGCGCTTGAGGGACTGGCGGCCACAGGGAGAGGTGATCGCTCCCTGGACAGTGAGACAACAAATGTTCACTGAGGCTCAAGAAGAGTTAAAGCATTATCTGGAACAGAGACAGCCATCTTCCTGAGCTTCTATTGCTAGGGAGTTTGTCCACATATCTCATTTACTATGCTGAGCAAATCATGATTCATATATTCTCCACTCAGTTTATTTTTCCATAAGATTGCCTGATCACATTGCTGAATCATTGAGTTAGATACTGCAAGTATCAAATGAGCATCTCCAATATGTGGAGAAGAGTATTGAGCATAAAGCGACTCAGCTTTCGCAAAGTAAGGTATTGCCTCAGTAAACCGATCTTGATTGACATATAAAGTTCCCATTTGATAGTGCCCTTCAGGATTTTCTGGACTCATGTCAATTACGGTTTGATACGATGAGGTTGCAGTGTCGTAATCCCCTTGCAGGGTATAGATCAGGCCTGAGTTAAGTCGTGGAACCATTAGGATCAGCCTCAATTGACTGCTTAAGATAGTCTATAGCCTCTGGATAGTTTTGAGAATGTAAGGCCCTTGTACCATTGTTGTAAACTTCTACAGCTTTCTTAGCATGTTCTGAACGCCTGAAAGTCGATTTATTTTGCGCCCACGAGTATCATACCCATTGCACATGAAAATCTTAATGCTCAAAAAGATTAAATCATTCTTTTATGAAGAGTTGATTTAGGTCCAAGACTATGTTCATTGTTGGCGCATATCTGAAAGGATCGATGCAATTCTGGGTAATTTGTAGCTCTTTATGCTGGTTGACTGAATAGATCTCGATCATTTTTCCAGGCTGATCCATAGCAATCTAGGGTGCTGACAAACAAGTAGCCATAGCAATCTGTTTCTACATCCCCGTCCCTTAGGTGAAACAGGGTGTCTGGAAGCCCCCTCTTCAATAAGGACCTCAAAATAAGAACCTGTTGTTGGAGGGAATGGCTCATCATGCCACAAGTCCGGACCCAACTACTCTGGCTCTACTGCCATCTGTTCATTGCCCTGGCAAATGCTGGTATTACCTGGATCATCCTGATCATTGCTCCCCTCGGGTTGTTTTCTGTCATCCTCTGCACAGTCCTTGTGGGTCTGGGCAGTTTTCTAAACGGCTTGATGGGAGATCTGGTGGTTCGCTCATTGCTGGTGGAACTACCCCCACCTCCCGGATCAGTTCCACAATCTGCATACCATCATCAGCGAATACCCACCTCGAAGGATCCACAGCATTTGCCGTAATTCAAGACCCCATGACTTAGTCCATTGTCATTTCACGAGGAAAAAACACCATGCCAGTTACATTACAAAAAGGTCAACGAGTTTCACTTGCCAAAGAAGCCCCAGGCTTAAAAAGATGCCGAGTAGGGCTCGGGTGGGATGTGAAACAAACCGACGGTGGCCAAGACTTTGATCTGGATGCTTCCATCCTGATGGTGGGATCCGACAATAAGCTCTGTTCCGATAAACACTTCGTCTTTTACAACAACCTGGAAAGTCCTGATGGCAGCGTTAAGCACACGGGCGATAACCTGACCGGAGAAGGAGAAGGGGATGATGAAGTACTGCTGATT
>JAAUUJ010000052.1 GCA_012030715.1 Synechococcaceae cyanobacterium SM2_3_1
ACCAGAAAACTGAGAGCAGCGCCAAAGGGATAGTCAAGACTGGCACCAAACTGCTGCTGAATCACATTGCCAATCAAGATGGCCTTGCTACCACCCAGAAGATCCGACACCACAAACATGCCAAAAGCTGGAATGCCCACCAGAATTGCCCCCGCTACCAACCCAGGCACGGTTTGGGGAAACATGATCCGCCAGAACACCTGCCATTGATTGGCATAGAGGTCCTGGGCAGCCTCCACCAGTGTCCAGTCCAGCCGTTCCACCGAAGTGTAAAGGGGCAATACCATGTAGGGCAAAAAGGTATAGATCATCCCCAGGTAAACCGCCAGAGAACTGGGATAGAGGGCCACCTGCTCCGAGCTAAACCCGAGCTGAACCGCAATCCAGGCCAGGAGACTATCCGGTCCCAGGATCAACATCCAGGCATAGGTACGAATCACCAGATTGGTCCAGAAGGGGATCACCACTAGCGTGAGTAATAAATTGCGGGTTCGTTCGTTCTGGGTGGCAATGTAAAAGGATAGGGGATAGGCCAGCAGGGCAGATCCCAGCGTCGTAATCACCGCCACCACCAGGCTCCGACCCATAATCTGCCAGTAAACCGGAGTCCATCCCAAAGGTCCATATCCGAGGATGCGCAGGTAGTTATCTAGGGTTAGGGGGAGCTGGATCCTGCCAAAATCACCACGACTGAGAAAACTGTAAAGGAAGAGGATCAGACTGGGGAGGAGCAGCAGGGTGGTGACCCAGAGCATGCCGGGTCCGGCGAGGAGGAGGCTACGTCCCAGTTCTCCTGGGGGGGTTAGCATTTCACCTGCTCGTATCAGTAAGGGGGATGGGGCACGGTCGCGCATGCTCTCTTCCTAGTCCTGCACCCAGATTAAGTTCTTTGCAGGCAGATAGGCCACCAGATCCTCTCCAATACTGAAGTCTAGATCCTCTGCATCGGTGTTCAGAGAACTGGCAAACAGCTGGATACCCTCGGCAGTACGGAGCACATACTGATTCTCTGCCCCTGTGTAGATTAGATCCACCACCTGCACCGCCACCTGATTGGGATAGCTGCTAAATCCCCGACGGGAAAGGCGGATCTTTTCAGGACGGATGCAGAGTTTTTCTGTAGTCTGAGTTCCACCGTTGCTGTGCACCTGGAGCGGCCCGAGAGGAGTGGCGACAGTTTCTGGATTGGTGGCCGGAGAGGCCTCGATCAGATTGCTCGCGCCTAAGAACGCTGCCACAAAAGCCGTTGTTGGATGCTCGTAGACCTCATCGATCAGACCCACCTGTTCAATGCGGCCCGAACGCATGACTGCGACGCGATCGCTCATCACCAGGGCTTCCTCCTGATCATGAGTCACAAAAATAAAAGTTAGACCCAGCCGCCGTTGCAGCTGACCAAGTTGCATTTGCAATTGCTTGCGCAGTTTTGCATCCAGGGCGGAGAGGGGTTCATCCAGAAGTAGCACATCGGGTTCATTGACAATCGCCCGCGCTAGAGCCACCCGCTGCCGTTGCCCTCCCGAGAGTTCCTGCGGATGCCGCTGAGCAAAGGCACTGATCTCCACCAGCTCCAGCACCTCCTCGACCTTTTTGTTGATCTGGGCCTGACTCCAACCCAACTGCCGCTGCCGCATCTTCAGGCCAAACGCCACATTGTCAGCGACGGTCAGAAAGGGGAAGAGGGCATAGCTCTGAAAAACCGTATTGACATTGCGCTGGTGAGCAGGCATCTGCCCCACGTTCACCCCCCGGATCAACACCTCCCCTTGATCCGCTAACTCCAACCCCGCCAGGATCCGTAACAGGGTAGTTTTACCACAGCCAGAGGGGCCCAGTAAGCTAAAAAACTCTCCCCGGTGGATCTGAAGATCAATGCCATCCAGGGCTACGAAATGACCAAAGGATTTTTTGAGGTTCCGCAACTCCACATCTACAGGTGCAGATGCAAAGCCCTCTAGACGCTTGGATCCTGAAAATTGTGAGCTGTTAATCGTGACCCTCCGGCCTTCGGGCCCAACCTTCAAAGGAGCCTGCAGTCGTCAGGAGGGAAGCAGATCAGAGCCCCACCCTGCTGAGATATTATCACTGTAATGCGCCCCTGATTTCGGACACAGGGCTAAGCGTCGTATCCTGGTCGAGAGGATCTCATTGCGTAAGATAATCATTCAACGCCTGGGCAATGGCTTGATTCCCCTGAGTATCCAGCTCCTCAGGATGAGTCGGATCCACAAACGGGTCTTCTAGAAAAGTCCAGGGCTGCTCAAAAAACACCTCCTGCGGCACGATTCGGTGCTTGCCATAGCGCTTGAGACCTTCGATCAACAGCGGTGACTCCGCAAACCCCTCGCGGGTGATGCAGTTCATGGGGATCCCCAGTCGTAGGGCCTCCGAAAGCGTGCCATACCCAGGTTTCGACACCACCTGCGAACAGAGCAGCATGACATCCACAGGTCGCCAGATTTCTCCATTTAAGCAACGTAAATTGGGCAGCTCCGGAGCATGGGCATCAAAGGTCAGAAACAGCCAGTCGGGGAACTTCTCGATCGCTGCATAGGGAAAGTCAAGGATCCCAAATCCTCCAAACGTGAGTAGCACCAGGGGACGATCCGGATCCAGACTCAGCTTTTCACGCACCTCCTCAGCCCTGAAGCGCGGATCCCCTCCCGTCATCCCCACAAGCTCCTGATGGGGAAAGGCAGCCATGGGCTCATGCATGGGCAGCTTCAAGAGGCGATCACAGCGACTGTAAAGATCCTGAATCCACTGCACGTAAGGCTTAAACTCCGATCCGTAGGGCCGATAGATGAAATCCCAGCCAAAATTGCCTTCCATCCAGCAGGGGAGCCTGGCCTTGTTGGCAATCGCAGCCGCAATGGGAGGAATATCCCCAAAAACCAGACGCACCCGATTGGTTTCGATAAAAGCCACTTCCGCCTCGATCAGCTGGGCCGATCCCTGTTGAAAGGCGGCAAGTTCCGCAAGTGTCGCTTCCAGATCCATCTGCAACCCATCCTTCTGGATCACCCCCACATCCAGGCGACGGGGACGGTGCAGGTAACGACCTTCCATATACTTATCCAGCAACCAGGGGGGACTGGGGGTGACGAAGATCGGCAACACCTCAGGATTCAGGCGCACCAGAGCTTGCATGACCGCAGCAGTGCGGGTGGCATGGCCAAACCCATGGGCAGTGACGGCAACATAGATGGGGATCATGACGTACCCTCACACCAGAGCAGGAATGAAGCTCTGCCCCACCCTATCACCCCCGGAGAGTCCTGATATCAGGGGAACAGGGAGCAGCAGCAATACAATCGTCGTTCCACGCCGTAGGATGAAAGGGAAGTATGGTTACCTTGTGGGTACAGGGGCGAATGCTTCATAGTGGTAAAGAGTACCTATTGGCTAGTCTGTGATTTTGCACCAGATCCAACAGCATCAAAACCACTCCGTCCTCGGTACTTCCCCACGGCCCGGTGGTTTACCTTCCCTTGATCTTGACACCCTCAATCCGTATTTGCAGCAAGCTGCTGCCTCCCAAGTGGTGGAGTGGGCCAACTCTACCTTCAGCGATGGCCTGATCATGAGCACCAGCTTCGGGATTCAGTCGGCGGTGATGCTGCATCTGGTGACTCAAATTGTGCCGGATATCCCCGTGATCTGGGTGGATACAGGCTACCTCCCCCCCGAGACCTACCGCTTTGCGGATCAGATGACTGAGCGGCTACAGCTCAATCTCAAGGTTTATCAGTCTCCCATCAGTCCTGCCCGCATGGAAGCCCTGGAGGGGCGCTTATGGGAACAGCAGGATGTAGCGTCCCTGAATCGCTATGATTTCATCCGTAAGGTGGAACCCATGCAACGGGCTTTACAGGAGCTGAATGTCACGGCCTGGCTCTCAGGCTTACGACGAAATCAGACCCGCCACCGCCAGAGCTTACACCGCATTAATCTACTGGATGGCCGCTACCAGATCCTGCCCATCCTCTTCTGGAGTGCTAAAGACGTCTATCTCTACCTGCAGGAACAGGATCTGCCCTATCACCCCCTGTTTGAGCAGGGCTATACCACTGTCGGAGATTGGCATTCCAGCCGTCCCCTTCAGGCCACTGACGAAGATGAGCGTTCTACACGCTTTCACGGCCTGAAGCAGGAGTGCGGACTCCACCTCCCTTTAACTCCAGAGCAAGAGCAAAGCCTGGGATCGAGCGCCCTTTAGCAGCCAACCGCTGGTTCACAGTATATTCACAACAGATCCCTAGCCTGAGTTGAGTCAGCGTACTTGAGGCAGTTTCAGGGATCTGGGCTGTTGGTGCCAATGTGATGGAGGAAGGTAGTGACACTTTCAGTGAGTCAGACCCATGCTCAGGGGAATGTCAGCTTGCTGACTGAACAGGATCTCTATTTATTCAACGAAGGATCCCATTTCCATCTCTATAATAAATTGGGTTCTCACCCTCTCACCGTCCAGGGTCAGGCGGGCACCTATTTTGCAGTCTGGGCTCCTAATGCGCGTCAGGTTTGTGTTAAAGGGGATTTTAATAGCTGGTCCAATGACCGTCACCCCCTGAAGCTCAAGGGTCAATCGGGGATCTGGGAGGGCTTTATTCCAGGGGTTGGTAAGGGTGCCCTCTACAAGTACAGAATTCTTGCCCACAACGGATACGAAGGGGATAAAGCGGATCCTCTGGCCCTCCAACAGGAAACCCCTCCCGAAACAGCCTCCATTGTGTGGGATGCGGACTACACCTGGCAGGATCAGGACTGGATGCAGGGTCGGGCTCAGGATCTGGATACCCCGATCTCGATTTATGAAGTGCATCTAGGCTCCTGGATGCGGCCCGAGGAGGACAATCGGCCCCTGACATACCGAGAAATAGCCCCTCGGCTGGCCGTTTATGTCAAGCAAATGGGCTTCACCCATGTGGAGCTGCTCCCGATCACCGAACATCCCTTCTACGGATCCTGGGGCTATCAAACCACCGGCTACTTTGCCCCCACCCACCGCTATGGCACGCTGCAGGATTTTCAATCTCTGGTGGAGATGCTGCACCAGCACGGCATCGGCGTGATCCTGGACTGGGTTCCCTCCCACTTCCCCAACGATGGACATGGGCTGTCTTATTTCGATGGCACTCACCTTTATGAACATGAGGATCCACGCCAGGGCTTTCATCCCGACTGGGCAGCCTAATTTTTAATTACGGTCGACATGAAGTGGTCAGTTTCCTGATCAGCAGTGCGTTCTTCTGGCTGGATCAGTGCCACATTGACGGACTGCGGGTGGATGCTGTGGCCTCCATGCTGTATCTGGACTACTCCCGCAAGCAAGGAGAATGGATCCCCAATCAGTACGGGGGACGAGAGAATCTGGAAGCGATTGCCTTTTTACGCCGCTTTAATGAGGCGGTCTATCAACACTTTCCCGGGGTGCAGACGATCGCAGAAGAATCCACCTCCTGGCCCCAGGTATCACGCCCCCTTTATGTGGGGGGACTGGGCTTTGGCCTGAAGTGGGATATGGGCTGGATGCACGACACCCTCAAGTACATGGCTGAGGATCCGATCCACCGCCGCTATCACCACGGCAAGCTCACCTTCCGGATGCTGTACGCCTTTCACGAAAACTTTGTCCTGCCCCTTTCCCATGATGAGGTGGTGCATGGCAAGGGATCATTAATCAATAAGATGGCGGGAGATGAATGGCAGAAGTTTGCCAACCTGCGCCTGCTGTTTGGTTATATGTATGCCCAACCAGGAAAGAAGCTGATCTTCATGGGGGGTGAATTTGGTCAATGGCAGGAATGGGGCCATGATCACAGTCTGGACTGGCATCTATTGGACCTCCCTCCTCATCAGGGCCTGCAGCAGTGGGTTAAAGATCTGAATTATCTCTACCAGCGGGAAGGCGCTCTTTACCGTCGAGATTTTCATCCCCAGGGATTTGAGTGGATCGACTGCAATGACTCAGAAAATAGCGTTATCGTTGCCTGTCGCCACGGTGATCCTGAGCATGGGGATCAAGACATTGTCATGGTTTGCAATTTCACACCCATGCCTCGTCACGACTACCGGATCGGAGTGCCTCAGGCAGGATTCTGGCAGGAAGTCTTGAACAGTGATGCCGAGATCGTATGGGGGCAGTGGACTGGGCAACTGGGGTGGGCAGGAAGCATCGACCCTACTCTGTCATGGTCAGCCCTACTCTTTATCGCTAACCTTACCCCCTCTGGCTATCCTTTATTTGCGATCTGCAACCCAAACTTTGGAGAATGACTTCCCTTACCTCTCCGATTCACAGCCAATTCACATTGCCGCTTTAACATCAAGCCAGTTAGTTTGATTGCATACAACTGACATAATGGAAATACTGAAATCTATCGATCCTCCGTCGCTGGGATCCCTAAGCCTGGAACGGGGGCTGCTGATTGGCTTGATCCTGCTAGCGGGGGTGATCTGTTACGGTGTCGGGCGGACTCTGCCTGCCGTGATCCAGCTACTGTTTCGCCTGTTCACCGCTCCTCAGATCAGTGAAGGGGCCCAGACGATCATGGAGCCTCACCAGGGCCTCTTTGGGGTGGTTACCGCTTTAGCAGCGGCGGAAGTTGCCATCTTGATCATTCCTAAAAATGGCTGGTTGAGCAGCAGTGAGGTGGCCGTCAGTCTCCTTCTGGCCATCGTGACCAGTTGGCTGGCATCGCGGTTATTGCGCCAATTTTTTGATGTTTACCTGCTGGATATTGCCTTCGAGAGCGGTCGCAAGCTGAATAGTGAGCTGCTGGTGGTGGGCAAGTTTCTGGCCAATACGGTTATCGTGCTGCTGGCGGTCATTCTTTTTGCCCAGACCCATGAACTGAATATTTTTGGCATCTTTGCCAGTTTGGGTATCGGGGGCCTGGCTGTGGCCTTTGCCGCCCAGAAAACCCTGGAGCAGGTTCTAGGGGGAGTGGTGATCTTAATCGATCGTCCCTTCACAGTGGATGACTATGTGGGGTTACCGGATGGCACCTTTGGACGGGTGGAGGCCGTGGGTTTACGATCCACCAAGATCCGCACCTCTGGAAAAGGCACGCTGATGGTGGTGCCCAACAGTGCCCTGACTCAGGCCAATATTGAAAACTTTTCAGGGGCTCAAAAGGTGATGTCGATCCTGTATCTGACGATCCATCGCCAGATTTCTGCCCAGGAACAGGCCCTGATCCGTCAGGTGATTCACCAGAGCACCGACGATATTTTTGGCATCGATCCCCGCAGCACTGATATCAAGTTTCGGGAGCAAGGGAATGGGGATGATGACTTTGGCATGCAATTAACCCATGTTCAGTGCACCTTTTTCATTCTCGGATCGGGGAGTGGAGCCATGGATCTGCGGCGGCAACTGCTGGATGTGGCCAGTCAACGCTTGCGGCAGCGATTGCTGGAATATGACATCAATTTCGATATTGAAGATCCAACGATTTATGTGAATTCTCCCATCACGGTTTGAGGTGGCTATTGCCATGGATATGGATACGATATTGAATTTTCTCTCTGATGCATTTCCACTGGAAGCACTCCAGGCAGAACTGCCCACCCTGCTGACCTTCCTCTTCTTTCTGCTTCTGGCCCTCCTCGCAGGTCGGTACACACCGAATCTTGTTGGCTTCGGCATCCAACGCTTTACCCCGGATACGGTGGGAGACATCTATCGCCACCTGATCCAACCTCTGGAGCGCCTGTTTCGGATCGCGGGCACCTTGATTCTGGTCTCCCTGACCCTGGTCTGGCTGGAGCAACCCTATCCTCCTCTCTACGCTTTTCTGCGCCCATTTGCAGATCTGAGTGTGATCATGAGCGCCGCCTGGCTGGCCTCGCGAGTGTTTCAACGGGTGGTACGGGTGTACGGCATCGATATGCTGCGCAAGATGGGCCGGGAGATTGATGATCTGCTGCTGGTGTTTGAAACCGTGGCGAATGTCATTATTTTCCTGATTGCAGTTCTGGCCTTTGCTCAAAGTCAGCAGTTCAATCTGGTGGGTCTGTTAGCCAGCTTTGGACTGGGGGGGCTGGCGGTGGCGTTTGCGGCCCAAAAGATCCTGGAACAGCTCCTGAGTACGATTGTGATTTACCTGGATCAACCCTTTTCTCAGGGGGATTACATCCGCCTTTCTGATGGGCAGCTGGGCGCGTGGAATCAATCGGCATCCGCTCCACCAAAATCCGTACTGCCGCCAAGGCCACGGTGTTGGTGGTGCCCAACTCCAACCTAGTGGGATCTGAGATTGAAAACCTGACCCTGGCCAAAAAGGTCATGGTAATGCTGTATCTGGATTTCAAAAAGCCTCTCAATCAGCAGGATGAAGCCCTGGTGCGGCAGGTGATCAGCGATGGCACGAACTCCCTGTTCGGCATTGATCCGGGCAGTACCGACATCACCTTTCTGGGTAAGGGCAACAACGGCAGTCAGGGCTCTGGCCGCGCCCGCGTCAGCTTCTTTATTCTTGGCTCGCGGGACAACTCGATTGAACTGCGCAAACGCCTGCTAGAACTGGCCAACGAAAAGATCTCCACCCGCCTGCAAGAGTTTGGTATTCAATTCCGTACCCAGGAGCCCACCATCTACGTGGATGCCCCCGTTACTGTCTAGGCCCGGGTGGGCAAGGAGCCTGTGTGACCCAAATCCTGATCCTGCACGCCTCTCTTGGTTCAGGGCATATCAGTGCCGCCCAGGCCCTGCAGGAGGCATTGACTCATTTTCCCGAGGTGCAGGTGCAGGTGGAAGATGCCCTCGCCCATGCCAGCCCCGTATTGCGGGAAACCCTGACCCGCCTGTACAAACAGCTGAGTGAGCGAGCTCCCCATCTCTACCGCATGCTCTACGAAGGCATGGACACCGCGGATCTGGAGGCCTCCCTGGAGGAAAACCTGCGCCTGGCCAAACTGGAGCGGCCCTTCTTTCAGCGCCTGGAGCAGCTCATTACTGAGCAGCCCTTTGACGCAGTGGTCTGTGTGCAACAGATCCCCAGCCGCATTTTGCAGCTTCTGCAACAGGAGGAGAATTTGATCCAGCCCCACTATGTGGTGATCACCGATGTCATTGCCCACAGCACCTGGATTAACTCCGGGGTTAATCGTTATTTTGTTCCCAGTCAGCTGACCGCAGATGTGCTCTCCCAAAAGGGGGTTGATGCCTCTCTTCTGAGCGTCACAGGCATTCCGGTGGCTCTTGAGATCGGAGAACCCAAATCTCAGGCGGCGGTGCGGCGAAAGCATCACCTGCCTCTGCAAGCACCAGTGATCACACTATTTGGCGGGGGTCTGCATCCCAAACGGGTGCATTTGATGGTGAGCAAACTGCTAGAGCATCAGTCTACGGGCATGCTGGTGGTGGCCACAGGACGCAATCAGGAGCTGATGGAGAGTTTAGCTGAGTTAGCGCCGGGCCCATCCATGCAGTACCGTCTTCTGGGCATGATCGATTATGTAGACGATCTGGTGGCCGCCAGTGATCTGGTGATCAGCAAGGCCGGGGGATTGATTGTCAGTGAGGTCACCGCCCGCGGTACGCCCCTAATCATTATTGATCCATTCCCAGGGCAGGAGGAATGGAATGCTGATGCCGTAGCCACCGCAGGAGCAGGAATTCAGCTACGCCTGCCGGAAATGGTCCCCCCCGCCGTGCTCTGGTTACTGGACCATCCCGAACAGCTGACCTTCATGCGTCATCAGGCCAGGCAATTTGGCAAACCTCAAGCTGCCCTGGAGATTGCCCGACAGATTCTCAGCGATCTGGAGCAAGCAAGCCCTGATCAAGATGTCCCTTTTCCTGTCAAAGTCGGTTGAAGTTGCACGTGCCCATGATCAATACTCAAGTCACTCCCTCCTCCTTGCCTCCCTTCCTCTGGGGTGTTGCCACCTCTGGCTATCAAAGCGAAGGCGGATACAACGGTCCTGGCCAACCTCAAAACAACTGGTCCTGGAGCGAAGCAGACGGCACTGTCATGCCTACCGGCACTGCGGCTGAGTTCTGGAGTCGCTATCAGGATGACTTTCAGATCTGCCAGCATATGGGTCTGAATGCCTTTCGCCTCAGCCTGGAGTGGGCGCGGATCCAGCCTACTCATGTGGCCCAAGTCGGTCAGGCTCCTGAATTTGATCTGGCAGCTCTGGATGCCTATGTCGAACGACTGGCAGCCTGCATGTTCGCGGGACTGGAGCCTGTCGTGACCCTACACCACTTCACCCATCCCGCCTGGCTGGGTCTGGATCCCTGGCTCTCAGTATCCACCCTCGATCGATTTGCCACCTATGTGCGCACCACGATCACCCACATCAACCGCGGATTAACCGAGGTGTATCAACTGCCTCCCCTGTCCTGGTACATCACCATCAATGAACCCAACATTCTGGTGCTCAATTCCTACTTCGGCAAACAATTTCCCAGTGGATCCACTTTGGGTCAGGCAGCAGTGCTGCAGGCCTACAACCTGCTCCTGGCGGCCCATGTGCGGGCCTACAATATCATTTACGACATCTACGAGGCCGAGGGCTGGTCCACCCCAAACGTTTCCCTGAACACCTACTGCAGCGATCTCTACTGGTCTGACAAAGTGCTCTGGGATCTGCTGCATTGTCCCCAGCATCAGGTGCGGGAACGATCCCTGCGTCCCTATATCACCGCTAAAGCCGAACACCATGAAACTACCCTGGCCCAGGCCAATCTCCCCTTTCAGGAAGACCTCCCCTACCGTGTAGGACGTTGGGGGCGAAAACTGGCCAATTGGGTCGGGGAGCGACGTTTTGATCCCCACGCCTTTCATACATTCTTGCAGGAACTGGAGTACTCTCCCCGAGACTCGGTCTGTGATTTTGTGGGTCTGGATTACTACGATCCGTTTATTGCCCACACATTGCGCCTACCCTCATTTTCTGATTTTGAATTTAAAACCAAAGGCCTACGGGCCTGGCTGATGAGTGGGATCACCAGCAAGTGGTGGAACTGGCGCAGCTTACCAGAGGGGCTGCACTTCTTTTGCCAGACTTATGCCCAGGATCTAGAACAACCCATTCTGATTGCCGAAAATGGCATGGCCCTGCGTCGAAAGCCAGACAATAGTGTTGCCACCCCCCGACCCGATCAGTTGCACCGCAGCCAGTTTCTCCGCGCTCACATTGCCCAGGTGCGGCGGCTGTTGCAGGAGGGGGTTCCGATCCTGGGCTATCTCTACTGGTCCCTGACGGATAACTATGAATGGGGATCCTACACTCCCCGCTTTGGCTTACTTAGCATTGATTTCGACGCTGGCACGGAACGCCTCTGGCAGGATCATCTTGGAGATCGACCCCTGGAGACCTATGCTCAGCTGGTGCAGATAGCCACGGGAGAGATTCCCGATGACAATCCAAAGCTGAACTTACAATCTCTCTCCTAACATCTGATGGTTCACTAAATATTCACGTTTCCTCTTTAGGATAATGATTGAAGTTGTTGAGTTTGCTATTTAGTTTAACGGAAATAACTTCACGAGAGTGTTAGGATTCACGGCTTGTTTTAAATACAATCTGGATCCAGCAATTGAAAAGCAATTCTCGAACAGCCACGACTGAGACGATCCTCTCAGGCAGGCAAATGTAGTTAAATCGGAGGAATCTTATGACAACCCAGTCTTCAGCAAGCAAACACCAATATTCTGAGAAAGCTCAGGCGGAACTCGACAAACTGAATGCTCAGATTGATGAGCTGAAAGCCAAAGCTTCTCAGGTGAAAGCAGATGTAACGGTTAGCTATCAAAACCAGATGGAAGAGCTAGAAGCCAAGCGAGCTGCAGCCCGTACCAAGTTAGAAGAGATCCAGCAATCAGGTGAAGAAGCCTGGTCAGAACTGCAATCTGGGTTTGAACAAGCCTGGACCGAACTCACTCAGTCTTTGGCGAATGCCAGGTCAAAATTTCAGTAGGCATTGGCTCCGCTTGACTCAACTCCCCTTGCATCGCAGCACCGACGATGGAGAACTAACATGATAAACCTGACAACGATAACGGCGGTTACAGAAGCAGCAGAAGCCTCTCATTTTCCTGTGTCTGCGACAGTCGTGTTGATCACGGGCTTTATTGCAGCTGCCACTTTGGGCTCCATTGCCTGGTTCCGGACAGATCCCCGGGCTGGATGGAAAAAGCAACAGGGCTCCGCTGAAGATCCACAGGCCAGTCAACCGTCCAAAGCCGATAGCGCAGGCTATGACCGTGGCATCATTCCGGCGGAGACCGCAGCCCGACAAAAGCGGGAAGGGTCCCATTTTAAGGAAACCCCTCAATCGGGAAGCTACTCAGATACCACCAGCGGCTATACCGTAGACCGTGAGGGATTGATGAATAACTATCCGATTGAGCCTGAGATGTATGTGAATGAGCCTGGGGATCTGAAGGAAGAAGCGCAAGCCCTGGAGGAAGAGCGAGCTAGGGAAGTGGCAGAGGTGAACAGTGCCGAAGGGAATAAAGGGCCTGGTGTCATTTAATTCGGGGGGTATAGGACTGCAGCAACCTGCCTCTGATCCTTACTGGCGGTAGCAGAAGCAGATTAGGCAGGGCTGATCACTTCTGCTTTCTCTACCGTACTATCTCCCTCCACAAAGCCCTGGGGATGCTGACGCAGTTTGGTGATCGCAGCAGCCACCTGATTTTTGATCTGTTCGGCCAGATCCCCCAGGGCGTACTCCCGCTGATATTGGGCTCCCTTGGTGGTGGTGGCATAGAGGGGAGGTAACCGATTCAGGCTATAGGCACAAATATCACCGATATCAAGAGCCGATCCTGACGCACTGGACAGTTGGCGACAGCTTTCCAGAAACACCAGATCTTCAATCACATTGACAAAAGATTTGGTAGAAACGGACTCAATTTCTCGGGAAATCAACGCGATAATAATCTGATCCAAAGCCCTGGCTTCGGTCTCAGGCAAAATGGAAGCCTGACAGAGAGTACTGATTTCCGTTTCCATACGAGGGGTCAGGTAGCCTTCCTGGAGCGCCTGATCAAGAATCTCAGTTATGGTTTTCACCTGAATGTCCTTTCAGTGATGTCGATACTCTTATCCTACGAAAAAGTTGACCCCTGGATGCAGTCACTGGTGATGAGAGAAGCTCAGCTGCCTTTTGGGCAAACAACGTCATCGCAGGATGTTTTCCCGATCTGTGCTTGCTAGACTAAAAAGCTGATTGGAACTCGCGTTGCGCGGAACACAGCACAAAGGGGAGTACGGCAACCACATGCGCATTGCCATTGTGCACGAAAGGTTAATTACCTATGCCGGATCAGAGCAGGTTTTAGAGCAGATTCTGCAACTCTTTCCGCAGGCGGATCTCTTCAGTCTTCTGGATTTTCTCCCGGACGCTTACAGACCCTGCATTCAACACAAATCCGTCCACACCTCATTCCTACAACGATTGCCGCTGGCCAAACAACGCTACCGCAGCTACCTTCCGCTCATGCCACTGGCGATCGAGCAACTGGATCTGTCTGGCTACGATCTGGTGATTTCCAGCTCCAATGCTGTGGCGAAAGGAGTGATCACAGGTCCCGATCAGCTGCACATCTGCTACTGCCATTCTCCCATTCGTTATGCCTGGGATCTGCAACACCAGTACCTGCAGGAGTCGGGGCTGGATCGGGGATCGCAGGTGCCCTGGCTCGCCTGGTACTGCACTGGATCCGGCTCTGGGATGCCCATACCGCCAATGGTGTGGATGTCTTTGTGGCCAACTCGCAGTTTATTGCCCGCCGCATCTGGAAGTGTTACCGCCGCCAGGCGACTGTCATTTATCCCCCGGTGGATGTGGATCGGTTTACGGTCGGAAACGAGAAGGAAGACTATTTTCTCACGGTGTCGCGCCTGGTTCCCTACAAACGGGTGGACCTAATCGTGGAAGCCTTTTCCCAGCGTCCGGATTTGCAGTTGGTGGTGATCGGGGAGGGGCCAGAGTCGAGACGGATCCAGGCCAAGTCAGGCGCGAATATTGAATTTCTGGGCTATCAACCTCTGGAGGTGGTGCGCACCTATATGCAACGGGCACGGGCCTTTGTGTTTGCCGCCCAGGAGGACTTTGGGATTGTCTCTGTGGAGGCCCAGGCCTGCGGTACCCCTGTGATTGCCTATGGTCGCGGTGGCTCTACAGAAACGGTGATTCCCGGAGAAACAGGGCTCTGGTTCCCAGAACAAACCGTTGCCAGCTTGCTAGATACCCTGAAGATCTTTGAAACCACCCCGCTTCCCTTCTCAGTCACCACGCTGCGGCGGCATGCTGAACAATTTGCCACCCCCCGATTCCGACAACAACTGCTGGACCTAATCGACCAATCCTGGCGTGAATTTGCTGGCACTCCGTTGCCCTGTATCGTTGATCCCCTGACCCCAGCGTCTATCTCTGCAGTGATCGGTGTCACCAACCCCACTTGAGCTAGATCACACCTAGGGTTATGGAAAAGACTTAACATAACGGGAAATTTGCGGTTTGAATCCTTGCAGGGATTGGGTAGGTTTAGTGCAGCAGGGTTCCCTGTCCATTAAGGCAAGCAATCGGCATGTGGTGGGATCTATGGCATTAAAACCCCTGACAAAGACACCCGTCACTGATCCATCCGCTTCTGTTGACATCCTTCAAATCGAGTCTTCACCCCGTCCCGGCTTCACCCTCGGGGTGCTTGTTTGTGTAGACCTGCTGGCGCTCCTACTGGCAGAAGGGCTGAGCGTCATCCTCCGCTTTCCCCACAGCTGGCCCGCTCAACTTCTGCTCTACAGCCAACTGTGGCCCGCTTGTGCACTCTTTATCTTTGCCTATGCTGTGAAAGGGTTGTATTCGGGCGTGGCCCTCAATCCAGCCAACGAGTTGCGGCGCATTACCCTGGCCACTAACCTGGTCTTTCTGGTGCTGGGGGCCGTGATCTTCCTGCTTAAGGTTTCAGATCAGTATTCCCGCTCGTTTTTCTTGATTGCCTGGTTCCTGTCTATCTTGCTTGTGCCATTGTTTCGTAGTCTGGTGCGTCTGCGCCTTTCTCCCCAAGGGTGGTGGGGACATCCAGTCGTCATTTTAGGTGGGGGCTGGGTGGGCAGAAGAGTCATTGACACCTTAAGAAGCCATCCTGAAATCGGTCTTAAACCTGTCGCGCTCCTGGATTCAGATCCTGCCACAGTCGAGTCCGTAGATATCCCCTTGATTGGATCTCTGGATCTGGCCCCGCAGCTGGCCCAGGGCTTGCGTTGTCCCTATGCCATCCTGGCTCTCCACGAACTGCCCCCAGACGAGTTTCAGAATGTTCTGGAACAGTACACCCGTAATTTTCAGCATCTTGTGGTGATCCCCCGTCTCCTGGGATTCAGCAGCTTGTGGGTGGAAGCTCGGGATATTGATGGCATGTTGGGTCTGGAGGTGCGCCAACAGTTGCTGGTTCCTCAGAGCCGACTTCTGAAGCGGAGTGTCGATCTGATCGGGGCCAGTCTGGGGCTGGTTTTGATCTCACCCCTATTGTTGCTGATTGCCATCCTTGTGAAGCTGGATTCGGTCGGTCCTCTCTTTTTTGTGCAAGAACGCCTGGGGCACCAGGGTCAGGTATTCAAGGCCTATAAGTTTCGCAGTATGTATGAAGATGCGGAACACCGTCTGCTGCAGATTCTGGAAACCGATGCGGAGCGCCGAGAGGAATACGAAAAATTTCACAAACTCCGGCAGGATCCTCGGGTCACCTGGGTGGGGGGCCTGCTGCGCAAATGAGTCTGGACGAACTTCCCCAACTGTGGAATGTCATTCGGGGCGACATGAGTCTGGTCGGTCCCCGTGCCTACATGCCTCGAGAGCAGCATAAGATGGAGGACAAGGAGCACACGATTTTGCAGGTGGTTCCTGGTATTACTGGGCTCTGGCAGGTGTCTGGGCGCAATCACCTGAGTTTCCAGCAGCGTCTTGATCTGGATGTCTACTACGTTCGCAACTGGTCGATCTGGCTGGATATCCACATTCTGGCCCGCACTATCTGGGTCGTGCTCACAGGACATGGAGCGTTATAGGCTCTCCTGCCAACCCTTCCCGAGAGCTGCAGTAGGATAGGCAGCAGGACACTAGAGCCGATGAATGCTGAGATCTTTTGATGACATTTTGCACCAGCTCCAGACTGATCCTGTCTGGTTACAATCCCTACAATTGCAGCGGATCACAGTCCACTGGGAGCAGGTCGTGGGTGCAACCGTTGCAAAACACACTCAGCCCCTACGCCTACAGCAACAGCAGCTGGTAGTTGCCACATCCACTGCAGCCTGGGCCCAGAATCTAGCCCTGCAACGACACCTGATCCTGAATAAGTTGAACCCACTCCTGCCCCAACCGCTGCGGGATATTCGCTTCATCTCCGGAGAATGGCACCGCCAGCGATCCAGCTCCTCCCTGGACCCATCTGCCTTCTCAGCTCAGAAGAAACCCTCTGCAAGAGGACAGGTTCTCAGCAAACCCACCTCCCCGCAAGATGCATTCCAACGCTGGAGCTCGATCGTCAAACAACGGAGTGCTGGCCTGCCCCTATGTTCAGGCTGTCAGTGCCCCACCCCAGACCATGAGCTCCAGCGCTGGGCCATGTGCGGTCACTGCTGGCTGCGCAGAGAAAAGATCCCTCCAATTAGCGATCGGAGCGATTCCGCAGCATTTCCAGCGTTGCTCCCGGAACAGGATCAGCGTCGCTCTCAACCGCTGCAGCTTCAGGACCGGATGCACTAACGAGATCCTGGCCATTGCTAGGTTCGGGGACGGCAGCCTCCTCTACCGTCAGATCCTCGGTTCGAGAGGATGAAGACTGCGGCCTCACTGGTTCTAGCACGGCCAATAAAGACTGCAGATGGGATTCCATTTCAGCATCTCCCACCACAGAAGATTCCAGCAGGGCAAGATGGTAGCGAGCGGCCTCTTGATTGCCAAGTTTTAGCTCCGTCAGTCCCAGCTGATAATGGGTCTTGAAGTTAGACGGATCGGCTTCCAGAGAACGCTGGAATACAGTATGTGCTTCCTTAAATCGGCCCTGACTGAGGTAGATCAGGCCAAGATTAAAGGGAACTTCCGCATCCCGCAAACTGGGGAGGGTACTGAGCTTATCTTCGAGCTCCATTGCCCCACGGAAGGACTCAATCGCCAGCGATTGGAACCCCAGCTGCATATAGCGGTTTCCATCCTCCTTCAGTTGTTCTACAGAGACCTCTCCAGTCACCAATTGCAAGGGGGGCCTTGCCCAACTGGGAACTGCAGTGAGCACTCCCATTCCAGAAACCAGGCCGACGGCCATCAGCACCAGCCCTTTATTCATCATCACCATGATCTGTTTCCTCCAACCACATCAACACAGCTTCATTCCACCCCTCTGGTCCTGGAAGTTGGGCCAGATGCCAATCCTGAGTTGTCTCTGCCCAGCGGGGTTCCCGGTGCGGACCTGGCAGCACAATTCGGGTTCCAGTTAACCCCAGAAATCCAGTATCCGCCGGGAGACAACTCATGCCCAGGGAGCTGACCACCCCTAAATGGCTGCGATAACAGTCTACGAGGATCTGGGTCGACTGTCGCACCGGATCTGGGCAGGAGGATAGACTCGTCGTCAGATACCACTGATGGGGTAGGGATAGGGACTCCAGGGGACTGAGATGCAGATGATATCCCTGCGCTTCTAACTCCTGACTCAGGAGCATGTAAAGTTGCTCAGGATGGCCAGCATAGCTAAATATTTCACTGGTTTCCCGTGCCTTGGCCAGGTCGGCATCTTCCACCGTGAATCCATAGGTCATGGCCAACTCTTCGACTGTCCAATCCCCAAAACCCACCAGATCCATCTGCAGCTGACTGCGCACCTGTCCCAGAGACTGCCTTAGATCCTGATAGGGCAACCCCACCGCTCTCCGAAAGAAATCTAGCTGCAAATGCCAGCACTCATCCAGAATACTGGCGGGAAAATAATGCTCAGGAAGGTAGATGACCGTGCCCGCCTCAACCACAAATGGATGCTGGAGCTGCAATTGCTGGCGAATTTTATCCACCTGAGCTCGGGTCCAGTGACTGATCAGCAGTAGCGGAATCGAGCGTCGCTCCAGAGCAGCCAGAGCCTGCCTTGCAGCACCATAACTTTTGGTTTGAGGGTCCAACAGACAGCCCTCCAATCGGGTGAGCACTATTCTCATCACTATTTCTGCACCACGAAATCATTCCGTCTGTCGATTGAGTTTGGCTCAGGATTTACCCCCATCCTGCCAATCATTCTAGGGATGTAGTGTAGCGATCTTCTGGGGCCAATGCACGAACTAGTCACTGGTGCCAAAGGCCCGATCGCCCGCATCTCCTAACCCCGGCACAATATAGCCCTGCGCGTTCAGACGTTCATCAATCATGGCGGCGTACACCTGTAATACGGGATAGTGCTCACCCAGCTTTCTCAATCCCTCAGGTGCGGCCAGAACCGTGACAATGCGAACCTGATCGATTGGAGCTCCCCGTTGCTCAAGTTCCCGCAGCACCTGGAGTAGAGTTCCGCCGGTGGCCAGCATCGGTTCCGGGATCAGGATCTGCATCCTCGGGGTAATCTGCAGGGGCAAACGATTGAGATAACAACTGGCCTGCAGGGTGGCTTCATCCCGCACCATCCCGATGTGATAAACCGCTGCCTGAGGAATTAGCATCTGGCACCCCTCCAGCATTGCCAGCCCAGCCCGCAAGATCGGCACAATCGCCAGCGGGGTGTCCGGATCAATCACTTCTGCCGCTGCAGGGGCCAAGGGGGTCTGCACCTCGGTGGCTTGCAGGGGAATCCACTCCCGCATGGCTTCATAGGTTAACCAGCGTCCCAATTCCTGCATGGCAGTGCGGAAGACGGGCATGGGGGTCTGGGCATCGCGAGCCACGGCCAGCCAGTGCTTGATCAGGGGATGGGACGGAACATAGATGCGTAAGCGCACAACTGCTTCCTGGATAAACGTCGGTAGCATAGCGAGTTGAGGACTCCAGCACAAGCCCTGTTCCCCTGCTGGCTTTTTGGGCAAGATAGACTCACGCCTGCCTTTATTGAGGTCCGCATGCGACGACGATTAATGACAGGTTTCTGTCTGGTAATCCTGGCGATATCTCTAATCATGACTGGGTTCTGGCAACCGGTTGAGGCCAGGTCGCTGGATCACGATCCCCCTGCTCCTACCGCTTCCCCCAGTTTTGAACAGCTGGCCGATGCAGCCTGGGCGGCCACCCGTGCAGGTGAATTTGCCGGGCCGAAGATCTATGGACCCAACTGCTGGACCAGGATCCTCTGAATGCAGCGGTGTGGAATAACCGTGGCAATGCCCGCGTCAGCCAGCTGAAGCTAGAGGCCGCACTTTCCGATTTTGATCAGGCCATGGCCCTGGTTCCGAGCGCTACCGATCCTTACCTCAATCGGGGGGCCGCTCAGGAAGGATTGGGACACTGGGAAGCAGCCATTGCCGACTATAACCAGGCCCTGGCCATAGATCCACAGGATGCAGAAGCCTACCATAACCGAGCCCATGCAGAAGCTTCCCTAGAGCAATGGTCACAGGCACTAGTCGATTACCAGCGGGCGATGGAACTGGCCCCCGACTTTGCTTTTGCTCAGGCCAATTATGCCCTGACTCTCTATCAGATCGGTGACACAAAAGAGGCGATCCGCAGAATGCGAGCCCTGGTGCGTCGCTACCCCAAATTTCCCGATATGCGAGCAGCCTTGAGTGCTAGCCTCTGGGCAGCCGGAAAATTAGGCGAAGCCGAGAGTCATTGGGTGGCAGCGGTGGGACTGGATCCCCGCTATCGTGATCTGGAATGGGTGAAAACGGTGCGGCGGTGGCCGCCAGTGCTGGTGGAGGAGCTGGATGCGTTTCTGACCCTGAACTCATCGCCGTCTCCATCTGCGTCTTGGCGAACTGGGGGCTAGATGTAGCCGCAGCCACAGTCTCTGCTCCCATCCTGTCTTGACCTGGGGTGATGACCTAGATTGGAGTTAACAAGGCTGAGAGTCCCATTTCCTCGACCCTTCCTGTCCAGACTTACGTACCATATGGTTGGGTTTTCTCTTCCAGGGTAACTGTCTCCTCTACGCTATTGTGGGTCCTGTACTGAGCATGTCTGTTTTGCTGCATCACCATCTTCTCCCTGGTCTCTCCACTCAACTTCAGTTGCATGTGGATAGCAGTCAACTCCAAGCTCGCGGCTGCGAAGCAAGGATCGTGCAGCTCAGCAGGCGGAACCGTTCTCTCCTCTTGGGAAGCCTGATTGGCTGGATCTGGGCAGGGTTCTTAGCCGGTCTGAGCCTTGCTGGGGGCAAACGTCATCCCAGATCTGGAGTGGCACCGGACAGATTGTCAGCGGGCATGGACAGGGGGCAACAGTCCAGCTGATCGTAGAGATCAGCAATGGCCGCATTCGCACTCGCTCGGGTCCTACCCTGGAGGCTTCCTTTAGCGGCGGTCCGCAGACCATTCCCACAGGGGAAGGAATGTGGCAACTGGAGCCTCAGGGGGATTTAATCTACGTCACGTTACACCGCGATCAGCAGATCATTCGCTATCGTCTACAGCCTCAAACGCCTCCTGCAACCCCTCCCCCTCCTGCGGCCCCTGTTGAACCGGGATTGAATCCCAGCCAGGAATCTCTGAATCGACCTTCAGACAGTGGGGGACCTGCTCAACCCATCCTGCCAGTGGTGCGGGAACTGATCACAAGACCACGGCGTGCCCAACCTTGATTTCAAAGCAGAGATCACGGCTGCCAGCACCCCTAAAAGCGGCTGCGAATTGTAAATGAGTAGTTACTGCCAGGTTCCAGCTGATAATCGGAAGCCTCCAGAAAACGGCTGAGAGGTTCACGGATCAGGGCCCTGCCCAGAGAGGGCTCCAGCTGACGCAATGCCCCCTGGCGAAAGCACCAGCTAAATTTCCAGGCCCAGCCATTGGCCTTAACTTCACCCTCGATCGCTCCCTCTTGCCAGGAGCAACGGGTAATGGAAACATGGGCAGTGGTGTGGGGCGAAGGGGCCATTCTGATCCAGCCTTTTTCATCCCATAATGATAAAGCAGAGTCTTGCAGGAGTTTCAATCCCTATGGGTGAAGCCTTTCCAGTCAAAACTATCTTTCCGGGCACGGCAGTTAGGGTCAACAACCCCAACGATATCTACTTTAAGTTTGAAGGTCAGGTGCAACGCGTCGCAGACGATCATGCCGCCGTTCTGTTTGAGGGAGGAAACTGGGATAAGGTGGTGTCCTTTCGCATGAGTGAACTGGATATTATCGATAAAACAAAGGGCAAGGCCAAGTAGGACGACCCCGCGCGCCAGTAAGGAGGCAGGATGAATCGACTCTGGTATGAACCATTTCTCTGGATCCATGCGTCTGGAATCGCCCTCGTTCCTCTGTGGCTGGCACTCTTGCTGATTGGCTTTAGTACGGGGGAAAGCCTATTTTTCCCCTGGCTGGAGTGGGGACTGATCAGTGCTCTGGGCATTGCACCAGTGGTGTGGATGCAGTGGCAGCGTCCTTTTTACATCTTTAGCCTGCTGGCGGTGGCAATTCCTCCGGATCAGATCCGGCCTGACCAGCAAAGCCTGTTGCGAGGGTTTCAGGAACGGGGGCATCGTTTCCTAGTGGTCCTTCCCACCACGCTGATCATCCTGTTCATCGGCTACTGGTGTTACCAGATTGCCCCTTTGTTTGCCTCCCTCAATCCGCTCCCACCCGCCCTGCAGTTCCGTTTTGTGGGGGTCTTGATTGCGGTTCTGGCTTTTCTGGGAGCTCACCTTTTTCTGCAGGTCCCCGCCGCAGTGTTTCGTCTTCTCGTCTTGGTGAAGGATCAACACCTTGAGAACTGGCAGCCGCTTGAGCCTGTAGAGATCCGCACCCAGTTTACGGTGGTGGGCCGCCCCTTTCCGACCCTCCTCAAGTGGTTTCCCCTCCTGGAGGTCCCCGACCCTCGAGAAGAAACGCCAACACCCAAAGACTTGACAGAGACCGACGCCACAATCTCAACAGCCCCCGTATCCACCGAAGCAGAACCCTCTGCCGAAAGTGCCGAAACGACCCCCCCAGAAGCGGAGGTAGAGTTAACCTCTCCCGCAGATACTCTAATCTCCCCTTTAGAAGAAGGCACATCTGTTGACCCGGATGAAGCCCAAGGGGCACCGTGACCCAGGGACTCCTCTGGTTCCCTCTCCTTTGTTGCCTGGGAATCCTCACCTGGCTGGGGTGGGCTGAATTCAGCAAGTTGCAATCCTGTCAGGCCTGGGCACAACAGTTTGAACGCTCTAAGTACGATGTAGCAGCAGTCCTGGGCTGGAATCAGGGGGTGCTGACCTGGGGACAACCAACTCGACAGGGACCCCAAAACCTGCAGGTGGCTCACCTGAATCAGGTGCAGGAGATTCAGATCCAGATTGATGGGAAACGATTTTCCCCTCCATTTAATGATTTACCTCCTGGAGGGAGAAGGATCCAGCTGATTTTACTCCCCCAGCAGCAGGAGATCCCCTTTACCCAGACGAGCCTGGCAGCAGCCTGGGGTAAGAAGTTAACTCAGATCCTCTCAGGGGAGCGGGATCAGGCCTAGGCCATTGTGTACGCGTGGAATGACACTCCCTGGAGCAGGCAAATTTACAATCCGTCCATTCAGGTACAGGGTCGAAGAAGTTCCCCCATCCAGATTCAGGGCATGACGACAGCCCATCGCTTGTAGCAACCCCGCCAGCCACTGCAAAGTTACACCCGCCACCTCTTGAGATCGTCCAGCCGTGAGCCAGAGGAGCTGTCCATCCCTCAACTGACAAAGGGCGCTACGGGCCGCCTTCTGAGTGCGAAAACCTGGTTGAAATCCCTCCAGGGCAGCATCCAGGACAATCTCACCCTCCAGCATCAACAGGGGACCCGCCGCCAACACATGGGGATACTCTTGCATAAAAGGGGGATTCGCCTGCCAGGAGACCGTTAGCAGATCGCCGATCAAGAGCCGTTGCGCCGCCAGCATCCCATCCAGTTGCCGCGCTGCCAGCAAATAGCCATCGGCAGGAATCGCCAGGGTCAAGGATCCAGCGGCTCCCGCAGGATAAATCGCCTGGAGCTGATCCTTTTCCACCACGAGCACCGTTTCTGCATCCGTTTGGGTGGTGTATACCGATCCCCAGTCTGGAGTGTACTGGGACAGCCCGGCCACGACATAGGCACTATTCAGACCCACCAGTGGGATCTCATCCCCCAGAGATGTTTGCACGGATCCCTGCAGGTGGAGACGGCTAAAGCGAAAGTCCCCAGTATCATTCCAGGCCACTGCCCCCCGCTCGAGAACGGAGCTGGAGATCCACTCCCCCTGCAGACGTATAGCTCCGATCGGCTGGCGGGTGAGACGGTTAAAAAAACCGCCATTGATGGCTGCTACCGCCTGATGTTCCAGAGCCAATTGCGGGAGAGGGGCCAATCCAGTCAGGTTTGTCAGACGTCCCCAGATCGGTCGCATCTGCAAGGGAGCAGTTTCCAGATCGACGGTCAGGGTGGAGATCAGGATGGACCCTCCTTCCACCTGCTTCTCTTCCTGTTGCAGGGTTAGGGAGGGGGCTAGAGGATCCCCATAGGCTGGAAGCGATTCGACGGCACTGATGACCATTCCCACTAACGCCAGAACACCGATCCATTCCCTCATGGACATCCCTCCCAACAACCCTGGCTATCCTAACCTTCGCGAGTCCGCAACTCCGACACCAGCATTTCGGCCACTGGATTCAGGCGATCAATACTTTCAGCCTGCTGCTGGTTAATGGCATCCAAATGAAAAACCGTTACTATTGCTCTGCGTCATTGCGTTTCACCTTGAGTCTTTCTGACCAGGCAAAGTTGGGCATTGTCCCCTTGATGCGAGGGTCTGCCGCAGTCAGTATACTCTGGTGGGTATTCCAGCCCTCAATCACCCTTGCCTGAGGATCCCGATGACCTTGACCTTCCGTCTCTTGCTTACCTCTGGATCGCTTGTCCTCGGTAGTGGCCTGTTGCTCCAAGCCTGTGGATCCTCGAGTGGGGGCAGTGGGGGGACTGTTCCTCCGGTTTCACTGGGAACTGTCGAGGGGGTCCATTTTGATGATCGCAATGGCAACGGCTTCCAGGATCCTGATGAACTGGGGCTGCCAGGGGCAACGGTCTTTGTGGATAGCAATTTCAACCGCCAACGGGACAGTGGCGAGCCCAGCACGACCACCGACGGGGAAGGCATTTACCAGTTGAGTACACCCCCGGGATTCACCAGTATTGCCCTTGATCTGCCCCCTGGCCGCATCCAGACCTCTTCCGGGACAAGAGATCAGGTTTCGCTTGTGATTGGGGGGACACCCGTTGCAGAGGGCGATTGGCCCTGGGTGGTGGGGATCGTCCGCGCCAACAACCCCGATAATTATCTGGCCCAGTTCTGTGCTGGCACCCTCATCGCTTCTAACTGGGTCTTGACGGCAGCCCACTGTTTATTTGGATCGGGAAACCAACCCTCATCCTCCACCGAAATCAACGTGCTGGTGGGCACTCAGGATTTGGATGTGGGGGGGCAACGCATCGGTGTGGCGGAGATCCGGATCCATCCCAACTATCTTCCAGCAGCAGGCACTCTGGGGGGATCGGATATAGCGCTGGTGCGCCTGAGTGAACCTGTTTTTATTCCTGGAGTCCCCCTGATCGGTCCTGGAGATGAGGTTTTGATCTCTGCGGGCACTCTAGCCACAGTGCTGGGATGGGGGGCTATTTTTCCAGGGGGGCCGGATCGGGATCCCTTTGGCTTTCCTTCTCTCCTGCAGCAGGCCACGGTGCCGATCGTCTCCAATGCCACCTGCAACTCTCCCTCGGCCTATGCGGGGGATGTAACGGACACCATGCTCTGTGCGGGTTTTGATCTGGGGAATATTGATGCCTGCTCAGGGGACAGTGGTGGGCCCCTACTCGTATGGGATGGTCAGCAATGGCGGCAAACCGGGATCGTGAGTTGGGGCGAGGCCAGTTGCAATGAACCCTTGGCTTATGGGGTGTACAGTCGTATCCCTGTGCTGGTGGATTTTGTTAGCGATACGATTGATGGAGCAGCGGTTGGCTTTACCACTGAGCTGGTTGCGGGTCAGATCCAGTCGGGAGTGAATTTTGGCAGTCGCTTTCTGTTTACTCCTTGAAGGCTATTTTTCAGATCCCAAGCAATCTTAGATCTACTCAAGTTTGGGTGTTCCCAAGATTTAATCTACTTTCATCTTGTCATTTCTAATCTAAGCTTCTGGGTATAGCTCCTGCTGGTTTTGCTCTGGTAGTGTAAAGGTTGGTAACTAACTGGATCGCTGTATACCTTGCAGGAAGAAAACTTCAGGAATCTGCTTACTTTTTTACACTATCCTTACACCCATCTTACCTGACAAGGACATGCCTGATCTGATTCCTGTAAACTCAGACCATTGGGTGATGAATTCTCAATGGTGAAGAAGGCAGATATCGGGAGTAAACGGCTGATTAGCCTCGATCCGGATTCCTGGGCTAAATGGGTCACAGGGATTTCTGATCTTGAAACTCAAGATGTGCTCTCATCTGAATTCCAATGGCTTAGCCGTGAAAGTGATGTCCTCATTAAAGTCAGCAGTCCTGAGCATGGCCAGTTTTTGCTTCTCAACGAAATCCAGCAGCACTATTCCTCAAAGATGCCAAGGCGAATGTCAGCCTATGCCGCTCTTGCCAGAGAGAAGTACGAGATGCCAGTCTATCCGGTGTTGTTCAATATCCTGCCGCCTAACGAGGATCCTGAGATTCCCACCTGTTATGAGTCTTCGTTTATGGGTTTACAAGCCCGTCAAGACTATCGGGTAATCAATCTGTGGGAGGTGGAAGCGGATCAGGTCTTTGCTCGGCCCCTTTCAGGGTTATTACCTTTTGTTCCAGTGATGAAAGGCGGAGGAAATGAAGATGTTGTGAGAAGGGCAGTTTATGAGTTGAGACGGGATCCACAGTTGGATGAGTTCGAGCCATTACTGGCCTTTTTTGCCAGATTTGTGTTGGAGCTACCATTGGTGCAGGAAATCATGAGGTGGGACATGGCTGTTTTGAGAGAGTCACCTTGGTATGAGCAGATCCTTCAAGAGGGTCGGCAAGAGGGGCGGCAAGAAGGGCGGCAGGAGGGTTTGCAGGAAG
>JAAUUJ010000228.1 GCA_012030715.1 Synechococcaceae cyanobacterium SM2_3_1
TCTGGGGACATAAACACCTCTGGATTAATGGGGCAGCCTGTTGGTCTAAGTGTTGTGGTTGAGCCAGAAAGGGCAGACCGTGAGGCTGTTTAGAATCCCCGTGCCTTTAGGCCGGGGAGTATGTCAACAGGGATTAAATCAAAGTAGGATCAGGGAAATCTGTCGAGGATTTGAGTCTGTGACTGTTCGCGTTCGTCTTGCCCCCAGTCCCACGGGGAATTTACACATTGGCACTGCCCGCACAGCTGTTTTTAACTGGCTCTATGCCCAACACTACCAGGGCCAGTTTATTCTCCGCATTGAGGATACCGATCAAGAGCGATCGCAGCCCCGGTTCACCCGCAACATTCTGGCTGGGCTGGCCTGGTTAGGACTGGACTGGCAGGAAGGTCCTGTTTACCAGTCCGAGCGCATCGATCGCTATCGAGCGGTAGTGCAGCAATTATTAGAGCAGGGGAAAGCCTACTATTGCTTCTGCAGTGAGGCGGAGCTGGAAGCGATGCGGACCGCCCAAAAGGCCGCGGGTCAGGCCCCCCGTTACGACAACCGCCACCGCCACCTGACGCAGGAGCAACGCCAGGCCTACTGGGATGAAGGACGCAAGCCAGTGATCCGCTTCATGATTGAAGAGCCCTTGCAGGTGAGCTGGGTGGATCTAATTCGGGGTGAAATTACCTGGAATACTCAAGATCTGGGGGGAGACATGGTGATTGCGCGGGCGGCTGGACACCCCCTCTATAACCTGGCGGTGGTGGTGGATGATCTTGATATGCAGATCACCCATGTGATTCGGGGAGAAGATCACATCGGCAATACTCCCAAGCAGATCCTGCTCTACCGTGCGCTGGGAGAGGATCCCCCCGCCTTTGCCCATTCCCCCCTGATCCTGAATGCCGAAGGGCGCAAACTCTCGAAACGGGATGGAGCCACTTCGGTAACCGAGTTTCAGCAGATGGGATTTCTGCCGGAGGCCCTGAAGAATTATCTAGCTCTGTTGAGCTGGTCGCCTCCGGATGCCGAGGAGATCTTTACCTTTGAAAAAGCGGCCACCCTGTTTGACTTTGATCGGGTTACCCGTTCGGCAGCTCGCTTTGACTGGGACAAACTGAACTGGATGAATGGGCAGTATATTCGGCGGTTGCCTGCGGCGGAACTGGTGGAACGGCTTGCTCCCTTCTGGCAGGCGGCAGGCTTTGATCTGGCTCGGTTTAGCGATCCAGGTTGGTTAGAGGGAGTTGCCCTGCTGGTGAGTGAAGGGATTGCTCGCCTGACCGAGGCCCCACGGCTGAGTCGTTATCTGCTGGAGCGTCAGCTGTTTTATTCTGTCCCCGCTCTAACCCAGCTGCGCTTGCCCCAGGGACCGGAACTGATGGAGGCCATGGCCCAAGCGCTGGAGAGGGCAGAGTTACCCGAGCTCAGTGTCGATAGTTTGAAATCCCTGGTGGATCAGGTGGCCAGGGACCAGGGAGTGAAGAAGGGGGTACTGATGAAGAGTCTGCGGGCGGCCTTACCGGAGATCTCCAGGGACCGGATCTGATGCAATCTTTTCTGCTGTTGCATCAACAGGGCTGGGCCTTAGAACGGCTCCAAGCCGTCGGACAGTTACAGGCGGTAGAGGCCTCCCCCACCGCAGGTTAAGCTGAAACCAGAACCTGCCTTCTGAATCGATCCATGTTTCGACGTATTCTCGTGGCCACAGACTGTGAAGATGGTCTGGACCGTTTCACGCAATGTCTGCCCAGCCTTAACCGGAGTGGAGTGGAGTTTGTTGGGTTCGTCCATAGTCTTGACTGGCCAGAGGATACCCACGGTATTCCCGAAGATATGGCTCCCGAGATTGAATCCAGTCGGGCAGAGCTCCTGCAGCGTTTGTAAGGAGATCCCGGATGGGATGCAGGTGGATGTGGTGGTGCGGGTGGGCAAACCTGCGGATGTGATCCAGCAGGCGATTGAGCAGTTGCAGCCGGATGTCCTGATCCTGGGCATGGCCATTCGTAATCTGTTACTGGAAAAAGTGTTTGGCAGTACGACGATGGAGCTAATCCCTCGCCTGCGCATTCCGGTGCTGGTGGTGCGTCCGCAACTGGTGGCCACCTTCACCCTCGAGGAGCTGCAGTTGCGCTGTCAGCATTTATTCACGACGATCCTGATCCCCTGCGATTTTAGTGAAGCCTCTCAGCAACTTTTGCAGGCAGTGGTGGATCCGATGCAGGCTCACAATGCCTCTCAGGTGCATTCTGTGCTGGTAGTTCATGTGGTGGATCCCAGTACCCGCCAGAATCAATCTCGTCCTGTTGAAGATCTAGAGCAGCACTACCAGGATCAGCTGCAGGAGTGGGTTGAGCGCTTCCACCAAGCTGCACCCCGAGTTGAGATCATGACCCAGGTGCGCACCGGGGCCCCAGTGAAGGAGATTTTGCTGGCGGCAGGGGAAGCGGATGCAACCGCCATTGCCACAGCCTCCCGCAGTGCCGGTAGTTTTTGGGAATGGTCGATTCGCAGTACAACCGGGGAGATCCTACGCAAGAGCTGGCATTCGGTGCTTTTCTTTCCCTTTCATAAGCCAGAAAGCTGAGGGATCTTCTCCTGACTCAGGGGATGTGGGTAGGGGCAACACCAATCCTCCTGGCCACATCACTGCTGCCCGCTCCTGATCTCAGTGGATTCTCTATGGCCGCATGTTATATTACATTATGTAAACAATTTACTTAAGAAGCTGAAGCCATGCTGCTGTCTGGAGATTACCGCGTGTACCGATTGGCCCAGATCCTCTCAGAACTGGTGGGGGGTGACGAGCTGGTGGGTTACTCTATTCACTGGGCTGAAGGGGGACAGGATCAACAGATCAGCTGTTCGATTACGGCTGATTAATCCTTTGGTCTAGCCGTCCAGTCGCCGCTGGAATTGTTCACTCAGCAGTGTCTCTCCCTCCTGGGTGTAGAGCTGCCAGTAGTTCCAGTAGTTGCCCAGGACGGCTTTGACATAGCCACGAGTTTCCAAAAAGGGGATCTTCTCAATAAAAACATCTGGATCTGAGAAGCCCAGTTGATTCAGCCATTTTGCAACGTTTCCAGGTCCGCCGTTATAGCTGGCCAGGGCCAGGACAGTGTTGTCGTTGTAGGTGCGGTGAGTGTAGTCCAGGTACCAGGCTCCCAGATAGAGATTGTCCCCAGGATAGGTGAGGGTGTACTGCTGCAGACCCAGCTGGCCCGCAATCCACGCCCCTGTGCTGGGCATCACCTGCATCAGCCCTAGCGCGCCTGCCACCGACTCAATTTCAGGTTCAAAGCGCGACTCCTGCCGGATCAGAGCAGCAATCACGAGTGGGTTGAGATTAAATTGATTGGCCCACTGGGCAAACCCTTTCTGGCTCTGCTGATCTCCTCCCACTTGATTGGTGGAGCTGTCATGGAAATGGAGAGGATAAACCACCTGCCAGAAATCTCGCCGTTGCCGTAGCACTTCCACGTCTGGCTTAGGAGCAAAGAGGAGGCTGGTGACCTGGTTAATCCCACGGAGATGCTCTCCAGCCGCATTGCGGAGTAAACCAGTGGTGAAGATCTGAGCTGAGGTGAGATCCGGATCAAACTGATCCACTTCCCATTGCCAACGCTGCCAGGCCAGATCCACTAACCCACTGGCATAAAGGGCTTGAACGGCAGTAGAGGCTTCGGGCAAGGATTGTCTGGCGGGAACAAACTGCACGTCCACCTGCTTGCGGCCCGCTTGAAAATCTCCCACTGGCCAGCCCAACTGCACGGCTGAACGCCAGGCGTAATAGGTGTGGGGAAACTGCTGGATCACACGGTTGTAGATTTGGCGAGCAGCTTCCTGATCACCCAGTTGTGCCTGCCATTTCCCAGCCCAATAGGATAGCTGGGCTCCCATTTCCGTGTGCTTTTGGGCCAGTCCGATCCGCTGGGCAAGCTGGGCCGCTTGCTGCACATTGCCCGACTCTGCCAGGGGCCAGGCCAGCTCCCAGGCCAGGGTGGCAGCAGCGTCACTTTCTGGAAAGCGGGTCCATAGACTCTCTCGCATCGCTTGAGCCGCCTGCGGACTGCTGGCGTTGCTGTAGAGTCGAGCCAGACTTAACAGCGCCTCAGCGGCCTCTGGAATGTCTCGATCCGCCAGGGGCTTGAGGATCTGGATCGCCGTCTGGGGATCACTGATATCGGCATATCGTCGCCGCCCTAAAATTGCGTCTTCACTGTCAGGAAATTGATCCAGCAGGGCCTGGTACAGAGGGCGAGCAGCGCCTGCCTCCCGCGAGAGGTGATGACTGCGGGCATGACGGTACAGATTCTGAGCTGTGACCGGAGCCAGATCATAGCTGCGGGACGCCTTCCCATACTCCCGTTGTACCCAGTAGGCATCGGCCACCACCTGCCAATCCATGGCAGAAAACGTTGGAGAGCCTGCCTGCACCCACCGATCCAGGTGAGCCGAGAGACCCGCACTCTGGGGATGGTGTTCAGCTAACTGCCGCACGAACTCCAATTCTTGAGGAGACTGCTGTACTCTTTCCAGAAGCCAGGATCCGGTGACAGGGTGAGCGGGATAGCGTTCTAAAAGCACGTCCGTTTGCTGGGTGCTTAGCAGGGCCTGTGGCACCAGTGGACTGTTGGGAAACGTTTCCAGCAATTGAGTCCAGGTGGCCTGGGCGGTGGTGCTATCCTCCAGATGCTCGTAAGCGGTTGCCTGCATCATCAAGATCTGATCCTGCAAGACTGGCAAGGCAGAGTCGATCTGCTGCAGATGTACCAGTGCAGTCTGTCCATCTGTTGCCCGTAAGGCTTCCCAGGCCTGCCGTAGCTCAGTCAGAGCGTCAGTCGTGGAGGGAACTTCGGGGGCATGGCTCAATTCTGCAGCTGCAGCGGGGGCACGCTCCGAAGACAAAGAAGTCGTTCGCATGACAGCCACCCCTGCGCCTGTCGCAAACATCAGAACCAGCACACTGGAACCGTAAAGCCAGCCTCGAGGTGGCAGAGAAGAAAGTGCTTTCCACATGAGCAGAGTTCCTCCGGATCTGGATCAACTTGCCTCACCGCCGTGGCGACGTCAACCGCTCCCTGATCATTGGCAGGATTGACGGGTACACCAATTCCCGAAGAACCAGGATCAGGCAGACATGGCGATCAAGGCTTTCCTTCTGGATGATACTCCGCCTGCCGAGGGGGAAGTGCCCCCGTTCCTTTGCGCTTAGAAGCAGACTGACGCTTCAGGAACGCAGTAGCCTCTCTCTGAGATCTCTCCCTCTAGTGCTGAGTTTCCCCAACCCCAGACCCCGCGATCGATCTGGTATATATAAAGAGTTTTTGCCATTCATAGTGA
>JAAUUJ010000229.1 GCA_012030715.1 Synechococcaceae cyanobacterium SM2_3_1
TGACGTCCTCCTGATCGCGGGACAGAATAGAAATCAGTAAGAAGGTGGTAATCTTTGATCCATATGAGTGCCCCTTCGGGTGGAGTTCTTGAAGTTAACTTGATAAATTTTGTGCAAACCCTGGGGGTCAGGTTACTGGAGAACAGCTAAACCAGTTTATTGGGTACTTTAGTTGAGGAAGGTCAAGTTAAGCAGGGTCAGCACCACCTTGGGGAAGGATCCATTCACTCCCAGGTTGTTCACCTCTTTTACTGCTCTTCCCCAGAAGATTATTCACCTGGCTCCTTTGCGTTTAATTGCTGGCATTTTCCAGGACTGGTCATGGCCAACTGCTACTGCTTGAATCCCGCCTGTCCCCAGCCGGAGAACTCTCCCGAGGCTGTGAAATGTCAAGCCTGTGGTTCCCCTCTGCTCTTACGGAACCGCTATCGGGCTTACAAGCGGATCGGGCAGGGGGGGATTTGGAGCCACCTTCCTGGCCCGCGACATGGATATGCCCTCCAAACCCCCACGGGTGATCAAGCAGTTGCGTCCGGTGGAAAGCTCTCCCCAGATTGCGGAACTCTCTCTCCAGCTGTTTAATCGGGAAGCAGAGGTACTGGAAAAATTGGGGGAGCATTCCCAGATCCCCAAGCTTTTTGCCCACTTTGAAGAACGGGGCAAGTTTTATCTGGTGCAGGAGTTTATTCATGGGGTCACCCTTTCCCATGAGTTACACAACTACGGTCCGATGTCGGAGGAACAGGTGTGTCAGGTGCTACAGGAATTGCTCCTGATCCTCAGCTATGTTCACAGCCACAACACGGTTCATCGCGATATTAAGCCCGCCAACCTGATCCGGCGCAAAGCTGATCAACGACTGGTGCTGATTGACTTCGGGGCGGTGAAGGAACTTAATCCAGACCCCAGCAAAGAAACTCCTATGGAGGCCACCGCCATCCGTTCACTGGGATTTTCTCCTCCTGAACAGGTCTCGGGCACCAAGATTGTTCCAGCCAGTGATATCTATGCCCTGGGGGCCACCTGTCTTAACCTGCTGACACGGGAATCTCCCGCCAAACTCTATGATCACGATCATGGCTGTTGGGACTGGTCCAACCGCATCCAATTGAGTCCAGAGTTTGAAACCATCCTGCTCAAGATGCTGGAGCAATCCCTGGGGAATCGTTATGCCACCTCAACCGAGGTTTGCGAGCTCTGCAGGGATTATCAGAGGAAGGGAACGGCAGTCGCCAGTCCGTCATTGTTCTGCCGCAGTCCTACGGATCCTCCAACACCGTCTCCATGATCTCCAGTCACTGGTCCGCCCGACGCTCTGAGGGGTTTAGCGCCCCGCCTGCAGGAAAACCAGCCCCTTCGATGGCTTCCATGCCGGGGAAATCAATGCCTCCCTCCTCCCCTACAGGCTTTTCAGGCAAAACCACCAGTGGCTTTTACGGTCGGAACTCAGGTTATGGCAACGCATCCACTGGCTTTTCTCGCAGCAATCCAACTGTGCCCCGCATCCCCTCTATGGCCAATGCTGATCTGCGGGGACGGTCTCTGGCGCGCCAGACCTTGACCAGTCGTGATCTGCGGCGGGCCGATCTGCGGGGTACCGATTTAACCAGCGCCAATCTACAGCGGGCTGATCTGCGGGGTGTGCAGTTCAATACCCCCAAACCGCGGCTGGTGAGGGCTGTTCTCTGGCTATTTGGTCAGGCTATGACCCTGAGTGGAGTGGTGGCAGGATTAATCGGGATTGTGGGATCAGCGGCGGTGGGCTTTGCCATTTTCCATGTTCTTTTCCGGCAAATTCTTCTCTCGGTGGCTGCAGGCTTTTTTGGCATGCTCAGTGGGGCTGGGGTCTTGTGGTCTGTGGCGGGACGACATAGCTTTGGCATCTTTAACGAGGCCCAGGCAAAGAGCTACACCTGCTTACGCAAGACCGACCTGCGAGGTGCCCACATGGATGATAAATTCCGCGCCTTTGCTAAATCTCAAGGGGCCATCCTGGATTAACTCAGGCCATTGGATCCTGAATGCCCGACTGCAGGGTTTGGCGCAGGTGGTGCTGTAGCTCCTGGCGTAACACGCTTTTGCCCCAGGCAGAATCACCAGGTTTCTCATAAAACAAAATCCCCTGAGCCCGACTACAGTCCCAGCCCGTTAAACAAGAGCTTGACCACATCCAGAGTTTGTACCTGAAGATCAGGAGCAATTCCCGCGATCTCTTGTTGGACCGCTTCCGCATCCGCCGAGGCAGCAAAGGCAGGCAGCCAGAGGCAGGTCTCATCAGCCCCAGGATGAACAGGCTGCGGCAACAGGAACCAGCTCTGATCAGGATAACGAAGCAGGGTATAGGAGGAATGATCCAACTGCTGGGCCACCTGAACTAACATGGCCCCCACCTGCTGCATCGCTGAGACAGGGATCCCATGATCTGGAGCAGTTTGGACCAAGCGGTGAGCCTGGGCTTGCAGGATGGTGAAGTCAGTCATAGCGTCATGGTAAGAGATCCCCATCCAAAATGATCGAGACTGATGGGGGAGGGGACTTGACAGGATGAGGCCCCAAGTCAATAATGGTAATTCGCAGCACATGGGGCTGTAGTTCAATTGGTTAGAGCACCGCCCTGTCACGGCGGAAGTTGCGGGTTCGAGCCCCGTCAGCCCCGTATCCTACTAGCTAATCGCAAACAGGGATCTGGCTAGCCATATTTCAGTCCTTTCTCAACCCTAATGGTTGAATTTTACCGTTTCAACCGGATCGGTTGATGAAATATAAATCTAGGGCAACTGTGAAAGTCACAGGATCGTATCCAAATGGGCCGCTGCTGCGGCTTTAATCTTGTGTTGCGGGTCTACTTAGCCTGGAAACGCAATGCAGACAAATAAGGGGTTTTCGCTAGCGCCCGTTGGGCAATGCTCGATATCCCTCCGTGATTTCACGGTAAGGAGCCGCAGCCTCGGTGTATTCGATCGGGAGAATCGCCACTACATTTTCATGCGGACGGGGAACGATCACCCAGGATTCTAGAGAACCACCCGGAGCCTTTTCCACTGCTGCCACTCCGGCCTCCATGGCAATCTTCACCTCCGAGACATCCCCACGGATGACAATAAAAAAGCGGGCACTGCCAGCGCGGCTGTAGTAGACCAGCGTCACGCGACCTGCTTTCACCATTGCATCAGCGGCGGCCAGGATCCCCGGGAAGCCTTTGGTTTCCAATGCCCCTACTGCCTTCTGTGTCATTGCTACTAGCTCCTGATGAATGTATCCTGGCCAAGATCAAGCTGATTTACTGGAACGGTTCAGATTGTGCTGAGAATCCCATCTCCAACACATCCACGATATTGTCGGGAGGGTTAGGCACGATGTAGTGGTTGAGAACCTTGGCTCCGTGGGTCTGGGTTTCTACCGCTGCCAATCCGGCTTCCATGGCCCGCTTCACCTCTGAGATACTACCGCGAATAGCCACATAGTAATGTCCACTCTCGGCCCCCTGAAAACTGATCAGGGTAACCCGTCCCCCCTTGACCATGGCATCCGCAGCCGCCAGGACTCCAGGAAATCCAATTGTCTGTACAACGCCTACCGCCAGTGGCATACCGTCTCTCCTGACCCCAGTCTTGATCCCTTTACCAGCTTACAATTTCGCAGGGATTCTGCTGCGGCTCTTGGCTTATCTTCACCTGATTTAAAAAGAGAATTTTCAGAACAGACCCAGAGGAGCCATAGGCATGTAAAGTCCTTAAGAGAGGATAAACCCCCTTTCAGGTTGCTGCTATTGTGAAGGCACATGAGCATTGACGATACCGATCGGACTGTGAATCCATGGAAAAACATGAGGCTCTCGCCCTGCTGGAATTAGACTCAGCCGCTTCGGAGCGTCAGATCCGGAGTCAGTTGTTTCGCAAATATCAATCCGTAACAGCTGCGCTCTCGGAACTGGATGACGAGCGGCAACGCCCCCTGATTGAATCCCAGCTAGATCGTCTGAACCAAGCTCGAGAGGTGCTCCTGACCCAGGCAGAACCCTCACTCCCTTCCCCCGCTCTGGAGATGATCAGCACCGAAGATTTACCAGAGGAGGTCAACATCCTTCTCTACCGTCGGGGGGGGCAGGAGGGGATCCATACATTGCAGGTGCAGGGACAGGATATTGTCCTGGGTTTTGAGAATTCGTTTGGAGCACGCAAGTATGCCCAGCGTCTGGCTCAGAACGGTCTGCCCAAACCTGTGACTGAACGGTTTCCCACGCCAGAAATTGTGGAGTTTTGCCAGAGTTCTGGCTACGGGTTCATGGTCATTCCCAGCAATGAGACCTTAGATCCCCCCGAAGCCACCACTGAAGCGGTGGACGACTGGCGGTCTCCCTAGATCCATTCGAATCCATCCTTACGCCTGTCTGCAGGTAGATCCCATGACTGGTGCAGAAAAGATTTCCGAAAGTGAATTCCGTTCTATCTTGCGTGCCGATCTGGCCGCCTGCCGTGATGCCCCTGAGATTGCGGCGGAGAATCGATCTCTGGATCGACGACGGCTGGAACTGGTGCTGATCACCCTTTTGGCAGCCGCCTGTATGGCCCTATCGGTGTTTCTGCTCATGGGCAGTCAGCTTATGAACTGGGTGCTGATGGGGTTTGTGACGGTCGTGTTTCTAGTGGTGCTCCTGGTGATCTTGCGCCGGAGTACGCAACTGGAACGTCTGTACCGCAGTAATCGTCTTCGCTGGCAGCAATCAGGACTCAGGGGCTGTAATGCCGCTACTATTGAATTCGCCAGTGGGTTGGCCCAACTTGTACTCAGCTACAACACCATTGTGGATCGTTTGGATCAAATGCAGCAGGGGGACTACTGGCGAGATTTTCGCAAACTCACGGATACCGAGAAAGAGTTCATGGACTCCGCCTTCCTGCAGGTGCGAGGACAACTCCTGGGCTCCCTGCAAATCTGCCGTCAGATCCTGGATCAACGTTCGCCGCAAATTGCCCAGACCCTGACTCAGCAACTGGTGTCGCGGGAGCAGGTGATGATTCACGAATACACCGCCAAAACCATGACCTCCAATAGTTACCTGGAGCTGGTAAAGCATTTGGGTACGATTGAATCTCAGCTGCAGGTTCAGATCACCAAACTGGTGGAGCAACAGAAGTGAGCAGTGAGACCCCTGAGGTGAAAACTATTTTTATCTTCCTACTCGCAGTTCTGGCTCTGGTGAGCTGTGGTGATCCCAATGTTCCTCTGACACAACCACCCCGCGATGCCTTTCGGGTC
>JAAUUJ010000230.1 GCA_012030715.1 Synechococcaceae cyanobacterium SM2_3_1
GCTTCAGGCCTGTGCCGATATCTGTGCTGTGCCAGCAGAGCGCCCTCATGAGTCCCATTCTTGAACCGATCAACACCCTTCTCTATGCATCCGCATGCATCATCCTGAAGACCTGGATCACTCTCCCTGGCCGGAATGTCGGTCTTCTTTGGTGAGGGGCCTGAGCATTTATTCCGATCACGAGCTGGTTACGCACCTGCAGAACCATCCGGAACAGGGTCGCTACTTCATCGCTCTTTTTTGCCGATTTGAGCGCCAGTTAGATGCTCAGCTGCGGACATATCCTCTGCAACTGACGGAATCCCAGCGCCATTGGATCTGGCAGCAACTGTTTCTAGAGTTGTCTCAGTTGCGCTTATCGCATCCAGAAGGGTTGACTTTGCCCACCTGGTTTGCACAGCAGGTGGATAGGTTGATGAGTGTGGTTGAGGTCGCCCCTAAAGAACAGTCGGATCAAGAATCGTTTTCTGAACGAGAGCAGGCCCTAGCGGAGATCTCCCCGGTTCTGGGTTGCTACATACAGCAAGCTCTGGCAAAGCTACCTCCAGACCAACGATTTGTTCTGGTTTTGCATGACACCTTTCGTTGGTCTGAACACCAGATCCTGACTCAGTTAAGGCAGGAAGGGTTCCCTCTCTCTTCTGCGGCGACGCTGAATTTGATTCAGGAGGCCCGTCAAACCCTGTTTCGAGAGTTGCCAGGCGATATTCGTGCCCTCTACCTGCGGACTCGCCCATAGCATAGAGTAAGGTGTTGGTAGCATCCATCCCCAGAGGATACTGCTGGAGGCTTCTTATGTCATCATCTCTGCCTTCCCCTGAGCAACAGCCCGACTTCACTTCTGAACCGAACAGTCCTGAAGCTTTCTCGGGACTGGCACTCGATTCAGAGCAAGGGGCAGGCTCTTCCGGTCCGGTTCTCTTCTCCTATTCTCCAGATCCTTATCAGGGGCGACTGACCTATCACTCCCTGGATCATCTCCTTTCCCTTCTGGATTTAGATATCCTGGAGGAATTGGAGCACTTTCGCACCCATCTCGCCGATCTAACCTCATCCCTGAGCGGATCTGTTTCTCAAGGTCACTCATCCCAACCTTTGCAATCGTCATCTTTCTTAGGATCTCAGTCGGCAATTCCTGACACTGAAATGGCGCATCCTTACCGCTCAACTCGTGGAGCAGCCGTATCCCCCCATGACATCTTGAAGATCTGGAGCTGGATGAGGGAAACTTCTGGTCTGGCTGGCTTTCGCCGCTGGTGGTTCTGTTTCTCTGGTTTGCTTCCTGTGCAGGGATTGGCCTGGGGATCTGGTGGTTGGTGTTTCCAGGAGAGCCCTATCGGCCTAGCGCCCTCAATTCTGGGTCTGAGCGTTCGTCTGCCCCTGCCCTGCCACTAGAGCCGACGCCAACGCCATTGCCTCCTCTTCCCGATTTACAGTCGCTACCGCTCATCCCTGTTCGGGTTGCGGATCAGCCCCTGTTGCAGGATGACGCTGTCCGTTCAGATCCAGAGGAGTCGGGTGTTAGAGTCTTCCCCTCCACCCGTCGCCGTTTCCTCGATACCCTACCTGCCACCGAGGTGGTTGAGCCACTTCAGGAGACCGTGAACTGGTTGGATGCTCTGCAGCGGGAAACTTCTTACCTAGCAGAGTCTGTTCCCAATCCCGATCCTCCAGCAGGACTTTCGCGGTTGTCCTTATCGGCACCCTCTGACGCTCAGATCTCGACTCCACCCCGGTCACCTGCGGCCCAGACGGCAACCCGAGTTACCGATCGGGGATCGGAGGTTTTGCCAGCGGTCTCGGAGACCTTGGGTCCTAATCGTGGAGAAGGCACATTTGTTGTGCTGATGATCTATCAGGGAGACAACAGTTTAGAGATTGCTCGACAACTTTCTCAGGATGCCTTTGTTAAAGATGTTGCTGGGGAAAAATATGTGCAATTGGCAGCCTTTCAGCAACTGGAATATGCTCGCTACATGGCGGAAAACCTCAAACAGCGGGGTGTGCCTGTGACGATTTCTCAATTTCAATGAATCCTGCATTCTCCTGGTGATCAGTGCCTAACCTTCATCCTCTTCGTCACGGTGATAGGCGGAGCGGAGAGTATAGCCCGCCCGGCTGGGGTTTTGCTTTTTGATCCGATCCTTGATGGTTTCCAGATCAATATAGCGATCGGCCAGGTTGATCAACTGATCACTGGTCATGGCCCGCAGGCTCACCACCTCCACCCGCACCCCCTGGTAACTGATGGCGTTCACCGCATAGGCCAGATCGCCATCGCCACTGACCAGGATCGCCGTTTCGTACCAGCGCACCAGGGCCAGCATATCCACCGCGATCTCCACATCCAGGTTGGCCTTTTTCGACCCATCCGGTAATTGCACCAGATCTTTGGTGATCACGCGATAGCCATTACGCCGCATCCAGAGCAAGAAGCCCTGTTGCTTTTCATTATTGGGATCCACTCCGGTGTAGAAGAAGGAGCGGAGAAGACGCGATTCCCCCGTCAAGGTTGAGAGTAGCTTGGTGTAGTCAATTTCGATCCCCAACTGCAGAGCGGCATAGAATAGGTTGGACCCATCAATAAAAATGGCCACTCGACCACGGTTATTCAGCCCATGGTCATGGAGATATCCAGGATCTGGCTCCACACGTAACATTGGTTTAAATCCCCGTTTTATTTATTGAGATTGAGAAAGCAAAATAATAAAGCAGTTTTTCGTTAAGCATATACCCATCTGCCGAACCTGAGTCAATCTCAAAGGGGAGAGATGGCACGGAAGTTAACCTACCAGTCTGATCACTGAGGATGTTCCTTCCACTCTAGCCCAGGCAACAGGTAACAATACCTAAAGAGAATCGATCGAAAGCCAGTTCTCTGAGTTGGGTTAGAGGAGACGCTGAAAGACGGGTTCTGGTGCCAGGGGCGTTTGGGCCGGAGATAACCCTCCCCAGGCGGTCTGCTGCCAGTGCAACTGATCCACCTGGGTGTAATCAAAGCCAAGTTGTTGCAGGATCTTGAGGCTAATGCTGGGGATCAGGGGGGAGAGCAGGATGCTAGCAATGCGTACCGACTCCAGCACGCTGTAGAGGCAGGCTTCCACCTCTGTTTGTTTGCCCTGCTTGTAGAGGGACCAGGGGGCTTCAGTATCTAAATAACGGTTGCTGGCCTGGATCAGGCTCAGGGTTTTGCTGGCGGCCTGACTCAGGTTGAGCTGATCATAGGCGGTGACTACGGTCTCGGGTAAGGGTGTGGCCAGGCTGCGGAGGGGGTGGCTGGTGGCAATCTCGACCGCCGGAATGATGTGGTTGCAGTATTTGCGCAGCATGGTGAGGGTGCGGTTGAGCAGGTTCCCTAGATCATTAGCCAGATCGGCGTTCAGGACCTCTTTGAAGCGAGACTCACTAAAGTCCCCATCTCGCCCCAGTTCAATTTCTTTGAGAAAGTAGTAGCGCACCGCATCTGCCCCGTACTGCTGGACCAGATCAAAAGGATCAACCGTATTGCCCAAGCTTTTGCCCATCTTCTGCCCATCCTTGGTCAAAAATCCATGGCCAAAAACCCGCTGGGGCAGGGGCAGTTGCGCCGACATCAACATGGCAGGCCAGTAGACCGCATGAAAACGGAGAATGTCTTTGCCGATCAGATGTAGGTTGACAGGCCACCAGGTGGCGGTTGCCTGCGCCAGGGTTGCCTCTGCATGGGGGTCCAGGAGGGCGGTGATGTAATTGAGCAGGGCATCAAACCAGACATAGATCGTCTGATCGGGATCCACGGGGGTAGGAATCCCCCAGCTCACCTGACGGCGGGAGACAGAGAAGTCGCGTAACCCCTGCTTGACGAAGTTGATCACCTCATTGCGACGGGTAGAGGGTTGAATAAACGCCGGTTGGTCAGCGTAAAGGGCTTCCAGAGCTTCCTGATAGCGGGAGAGGCGAAAGAAATAGTTTTCTTCATCCCGCCATTCCACCTTTTTATTGCTGTGAATCGGACAGAATCCCCCAGTCAGCAGATCCGCCTCATCCTTGAATTCTTCACAGGAGACACAATACCAGCCCTGCTGTTGACCGACGTAGATATCCCCTTGATCCCAAACTCGTTGAAAAAACTCATTGACAATTTGCAAATGGCGGGGGTCGGTGGTGCGGATGAAACGGTCATAGCGAATGTCGAGCAGGCTCCAGAGCCGCAAAAAATCATTGGCCACCTGATCACAATGGGTCTGGGGTTCAATCCCCCGTTCTGCGGCGGTGCGTTGAATTTTCTGCCCATGTTCATCCGTACCCGTGATCATGAGGGTGGGTTGACCGCGCAGTCGGTGATAGCGAGCGATGGCATCAGCCGCCAGGGTGGTGTAGGCACTTCCCAGGTGAGGGGAAGCGTTAACGTAATAGATAGGAGTGGTGACAACAAAGGTGGAAAGCTGAGACATGACACCCGCTAGAACATGACGCGTTCTCATCATATCTGGCCAGATCCTTTTCCTGAGGCCGAGGGAAAGGTCCGGAAGCAAGGGCCACCTGGTATATTAATTTTTGTGTAGCAACGTCGCAACCATGAACACAATGCAGGCTCCGCCCACCCCCCGTTTTGGGCAACCCCGGTACTGGCAATGGCGTGACCGATCTGTCTTTTTCACCTATCAGCCCTGCACCTCCTCAACCATCCTGGCTCCAGTCCTACTGCTGCATGGGTTTGGAGCCTCCCATGGTCACTGGCGGCACAACATTCACCCCCTGGCCCAGCAGCGATCCGTCTATGCTCTCGATCTGTTGGGATTTGGAGGCAGTGCCAAACCGGAAATTGAATACACCGTGAATCTCTGGGTGGATCAGGTCTATGAGTTCTGGCGAGAACATATTCAGCAACCTGTGATCCTGACCGGGCATTCGATTGGTGGGTTAACGGGTGTGATTCTGGCGGCTCGACATCCTGAGATGATCAAGGGCCTCTGTCTGATCAGTTGTGCCGATGGCCCCCATCCAGATGATCTACCGGATTGGCTGGGCTGGCTGGTGCAGGGATTGTTTTCTCTGATTCTGGGAGTGGTCGGGTTCCCCCTCACCTATCCCTATTTATTTCGCTGGCTGCGACGTCCTGAGGTGCTCCGACGCTGGATCGAGGGTGTCTATCAGCATCGTGAACAGGTGGATGACGATCTCGTGGAGATTTTTTAGGCAGCCTGCCTTTGATCCAGGAGCTGAGTACGTGTTTCTGGATGCCTTTCGAGCGATTCTGCTGCGCCGTTTTGATG
>JAAUUJ010000053.1 GCA_012030715.1 Synechococcaceae cyanobacterium SM2_3_1
GATCAACCTCTGCCACTGCGTCTCCCCATTCGGATCGCAACCGAGGGCCTACCGATCTTTCCTCAGACCTAAGCCATTACCAGCAGCGGATCAAGGAGCTGGAGCAACAGCTAGCTCAGCAGCGTCGCCAGGAGCAGGAACAGTCTCGCCGCGAGTTACAGGCTAATCAGACGATTACAGAGTTACACCGCCGCGTTCGCCAGCTGCAGGAGCAACTGCAGGAGCGTGGATCGCGTGATCAACGTCAGGACACTATCGAGCAGGATTTGCGCCGATCCCTGAGCAGCCTGCAGGAGCGCCTCCTACAAACCCAGATCCAGTTTCAGGAACAACAATCCCAGAAAGAACAACTGTCGGAACAACTTAAGTTTGCTCAGGCCCGCATCTCGATTCTGGATAACCAGCTGGTCCAACAACAGGTGGGCCAACCCAGCAATGTACATGTAGAGCAGGCGTTGCGCCAAACGATCACAACATTGCAACACCAGCTGCAGACCACGCAAATGAGCCTGCAAAATCAGCAGGTGCTCAACCAGCAACTCAGTGTTCAACACAGCCAGGATCAGGAACTCCTGCAGGCCTGGGGGGTTTACCAGGAACAGGTGGAAGCTCAGTTGCAGGCCATGCAACAGAAATTGCAGGCGTCTGGCGGCCAATTCGATGAAGCCCAAACCCAGGTGGAGAAGATGCAGGCCGAACTGGAGCACAACCGTCTGCGTCTGGAGCAATTGGAAAAAGATCTGGAGGATAAGCAGTCCCTGATGGATCGGGTGCAGGCTGCCAATGCCCGTCTGATTTCCGATCTGGCGGAGGCGCGGCGGCAGTCCCTGGACTATCAACAACAGCTGCAGTCCCTTACCTCTCCTGCTTCAGCGGGACGAGCGGCGGAACTGGAGAGTTTGCTGGCCCAGGAGCGGGAAAAGAATGCCGTGCTGGTGATCCAGATGCAGGAGCAACGCTCTGCCCATATTGAGGCGATGCAGACCCTGCAGGAAAAATTGCAGCAACAACCCTCGCCTGCACAAGCGCTCAGCAGCCAAGCCGCAGCCCCGACTTCTTTGCCACCTGCCGATCTCAAAAGCACAGACTCCGGTCTGGATGCAGACGAGATCTCCTGGCTGACCACGCTCCCCAGTTGGGCCGAAAAGATCCTCTCCTCGCTGCGGCAGGCGGATCTGTTGAGCAAAGAAAAATTGCATGGGGTAGTTGGATCCTGGGATCAAGAGAAGCAATCCCTAACTGAGGTCTTGAAACAACAGACCAACCTGAAAACAGAGACCCTCCGTTTCTTTAGTGAGGAAGGGTTCTCGGCTAAATTTCATGGCTCTCGGGGACTGGGTGAGCTGTTGCGGGCGGCGGGATTGGTGAGTGATGAGGTGCTCAAGAAGGCTCAGGCCACTGCCAAAGACGATCAGGCCCTCTGCCAAGTCTTGGTGGATCAGGGTCTGCTCAGTGCCACCACAGCTGAATATTTCACCCGTAGCTTTCAAAAACAAGAGGGCCGAGAACCGGGACGCAAGCGGTTTCGACTGCTTCCGCTTTCATGAATTTCAACGCTTCCGGTTCAACGTCACAGGACCTTCATTAATAAGCCCCTGCCGATCTCGCCAACCACCGACCCTGTCACCTGCACCTGGGCAGCCGATACCCGCTGGACCCCAACCTTCATGAGGCCATTTACCCTAAAACTAGAGAGAGGTTCACAGTTTGATCAGTATAGCGGTGGGGTTTGGTGGCGACGAAAATCACTCAAGATCAGGAAGGGCAGGTAGCACGTCCGTTTCTCAAATGGGCAGGAGGAAAAGGACGGCTTCTGGACCAATACGCAGCCTACTTTCCGCGCCAGTACCGTACCTATTTCGAGCCCTTTCTGGGAGGGGGAGCCGTTTTCTTTCATCTGAGGCCCCAGCAAGCTGTACTGACGGACATTAATCCCCATCTGGTGAATATCTATCGTTGTGTACGCGATCAGGTGGAGTTCCTGATCCCTCTGTTGCAGGATCATCAGGCACAGCATGGCCCAGACTACTACTACCGGATACGGGCATTGCAACCCGAGGATCCTGTGCACCAGGCCGCGCGGCTACTCTATCTCAACAAAACCTGTTTCAATGGCCTCTACCGTGAAAACGCCAGCGGTCAGTTTAATGTTCCCATCGGGCGCTACCGCAATCCCAGGATCTGTGACCCCACTCTCTTGCGGGCAGCATCTCAAGCTCTGCAGGGTAGCGATCTTCAGGTGCAACCTTTCGAAGCGATCCTGGAGGCTGCCACGCCAGCAGACTTTGTCTATTTTGATCCCCCCTACCATCCCCTCAGTGCCACCAGCAGCTTCACTGCCTACAACCGCCATAGTTTTGGGGAAGCAGATCAAATCCGGTTACAAGATGTGTTTGCTACCCTGGCCGCCCGCGGGGTTCCGGTCATGCTCTCCAATTCGGACTGCCAATGGATCCGGACGTTGTACCAAGATTTTCCCGTTCATACCATTACTGCAGCTCGGGCCATTAACTCCAAAGCGCAACGGCGAGGCAAGATCACAGAAGTACTGGTCACGTCTGCATGAGAACAGCCGAGTCAACACAGGTCAACCGACCTTCCCCCTCTTTGCGGGTAGTGGTGATTGGGGGAGGAGCAGCCGGATGCTTTGGGGCGATCACCTGTGCGCAGTCCCATCCCCATACCCGCGTCACATTGCTGGAGGCTGGCCCCCATTTTCTCAGTAAAGTGCGCATTTCCGGAGGAGGTCGCTGCAATGTTACCCATGCCTGCTTTGATCCGGCCCTGCTGGTGCAGCACTATCCCCGAGGTGGCCAGGCCTTACGCGGACCCTTCACCCGCTTTCAACCCCGAGATACCGTCGCCTGGTTTGCCCATGCGGGCGTTAAATTGAAAACTGAAGCAGATGGTCGCATGTTCCCCGTTACCGATGACTCTGCTACCGTCGTGGACTGCCTGATCCAGGCTGCAACCCAGGCAGGGGTACAATTGCGCTCCCACAGCCCCGTGACTCAGGTGGAACCTCAGGATCAGCAATTCAAAATTCAGCTCAAAACTGGAGAAACCCTGATCTGTGAACGGCTATTACTGGCAACCGGCAGCAGTCCTCAGGGACATCGCCTCGCCCGTGGGCTGGGTCATACCCTCATACCTCCGGCCCCCTCCCTCTTCACTTTCAATATTCCCGATCCAACCCTACACCAGCTGGCAGGAGTTAGTGTCGAACAGGCTCATTTACGCCTGCAGGTGGGATCAGAGCGTCTGGAGCAAGTAGGACCTCTCCTGATCACCCACTGGGGGCTGAGTGGACCTGCGGTACTAAAACTGTCGGCCTGGGGAGCGCGGTTTCTGCAAGCCCACCGTTACCAGGCGTCCCTGCGCATCAACTGGCTTTCCGGTATGAGCCAGGATCAGTTGCGCCAACACCTGCTACGGGCCAAATCAAACACTCCTCGCCGCCAGGTGCGTTCTCATTCCCCACTCCCTTTATCCCTGCGACTCTGGCAGTACTGCTGTGACCAGGCCGATCTGGATCTGGTGTTGCGCTGGGCCGATCTCTCCAAGCAGGCAATGCAACGTCTGCTCATGGTCCTCACCCAGTCTGACTTTCAGATCACGGGCAAGGGGGTCTTTAAGGAAGAATTTGTCACTGCAGGCGGCGTGGATCTGCGGCAGGTGGACACCCGCACCATGTCCAGCCGACTTTGTGGGGGACTCTATTTTGCTGGCGAGATCCTGGATATTGACGGGGTCACGGGAGGCTTCAACTTTCAAGCCGCCTGGACCACCGCCTGGATAGCTGGACAAGCCTTGGGGCAGAGCAACCTCTCTAGCTAACCCCTCTGCTCTTGGCCCCGTGCAGCAACAGGCTACGATACTACGTAAGACTACAAGCACGCGGGATGGGTCGGCCCACTACCCTATTTGTGCTGGCGGCCCCAGACTTTGCCTTTTCTGATATTCTTTCGTCATAATCTTCTCCAGCTATTGCGGTGCTTCCAGCGATCTGTGACTGATGCTTTCAACCCATGATTAACTCTGAGTCTCATCTTCAATCGAAAAACTCTCCTGACTGGGATCTTGAACAGTCTCGTTTGGCGCTGTCTCAAGGTGATTTACAACAATCTCTGACGTATCTGGGGTGGGCGTTGGAGCAAACCGCAGGCGATCCAGAGCATGAAGCCCTGCTAGAGCAAATCATTCAATCGGTAGAAGATCCTCTAGACCTGGTTCCCCTCCAGAATCCCATGTCTCATGTTCAGGCGGCCTTGCTAGCCTATATCCTGGCGGGAGAGAGAGAGTATGAGGATGCCTTTGATCTGTTGTTGCAAGCTTTACAAGTGCAGCCGGAGTCAGCCTTTTCCCACTGGGCCATCCGCTGGTTACAGGTTCCTGCCGCTCAGGCAGCGATTCAGCCTCAGCATGTGATGCATCTGGCTCTGTCATTGCTGCGGGATCCCCCTCACTCCCATGCTTTTGCGCGTCTGGCACCTTTTTTTCTGGAGTACATCCATACCCACCCCGAAGATTGGGTGATCCTGGGAATGGTGGGAGCTTTACTGCAACCTGCAGGTCGATCTGAAGAAGCTCTACCCCTGGCCCTGCGGGCATTAGAACACACTCCCCACTGGCAAACCGCTCATCAGGTGGCATTGATCTACGCAGATCTGCAGAACATCGAACAGGCGATCCATTACCAGCAACAGGCGGTGGAACTGGCCCCTGAACAAGATGAGCCGCTTCAGGATCTAGCACTCTTGCTCTGGGAGCACGGGAAATTAGAGGAGTTAACCACGCTGGAAGAGCGTTATCCCCATGCTCGGCAACGGATTAGGGATGCACGGGATCGTTTGACTGGGCATTCGCAACAATTCAAGACAAATTTCTCCACACCAGACAAATCCTGGTAACCTAGAAAAACTGTCAATTTACACCTCAAGATCCCGCAGGAGCCGCTGCATGGCACGCATGTACTACGACACCGATGCCAACCTTGATCTGCTTTTGGATAAAACGATTGCCATTATTGGGTATGGCAGCCAGGGGCATGCCCACGCCTTAAATCTGCATGATAGTGGCGTGAAGGTGATTGTAGGTCTCTATGAGGGAAGTCCTTCTTGGGCGAAGGCGGAAGCGGATGGTCTTACGGTCAAAACCGTCAGTGATGCAGTAGCAGCAGCAGCTGGGGTGATGATCCTGTTGCCGGATGAAGTGCAGAAGGCGATTTTCACCACTGAGATCAAGCCCCATCTTAAGACAGATGATTTTCTTCTGTTTGCCCATGGCTTTAACATCCATTTTGGCCAGGTGATGCCTCCTGCGGATATCGATGTGATCATGGTGGCTCCTAAAGGCCCTGGGCACCTGGTGCGCCGTACTTTTGAGCAAGGGGAAGGGGTGCCCTGTCTGTTTGCCATTCATCAGGATCATTCTGGGCAGGCACGGCAGCGGGCCATGGCCTATGCCAAAGGAATTGGCGGTACTCGGGCAGGGATCTTAGAGACCACCTTCCGCGAAGAAACCGAAACGGATCTGTTTGGGGAACAGGTGGTGCTCTGTGGGGGTCTGACTGCCCTGATCAAGATGGGCTTTGAAACCCTGGTGGAAGCTGGATATCAGCCGGAGCTGGCTTACTTTGAGTGTCTGCACGAAGTCAAGCTGATCGTGGATCTGATTGTGGAAGGCGGACTGGCCAAAATGCGCCACAGTATCTCCAATACCGCTGAGTATGGCGACTACACCCGTGGCCCCCGTGTGATCAACGAGGAAACTCGGGCCGAAATGCGCAAGATTCTGCACGAGATCCAGACGGGCACCTTTGCGCGCGAGTTTGTTCTGGAAAACCAGTCGGGTCGTCCCGGGTTTACTGCCATGCGGCGGCGGGAAGCGGAGCACCGGATCGAAGCGGTGGGCCAGGAACTGCGGGCCATGTTTAGCTGGCTGAAAAAATAGGGAAGCGATCGCCTGTATACTGCTGACGAGTCCTCATGCTGCAAGCGAGATGGGGACCAACACTGCTGGGATGGGAGTTGAAATCATGCTGGATCTGACGGGAAAGAAGGCCCTGATCACAGGGATCGCCAACGACAAGTCGATTGCCTGGGGGATCGCTCAGCAGCTACACAAAGCCGGAGCCACGCTAGGGGTGACCTATCTGCCTGATGAGCGGGGACGTTTTCAAGCCAAGGTGCAACAACTGGTGGAGCCCCTGCAGCCAGATTTCCTCATGCCTCTGGATGTGCAGAAAGATGAACTGATTAGCGATCTGTTCACCACCATCAAGGATCGGTGGGGTCAACTGGATATCCTGCTCCACTGCCTGGCCTTTGTGAAGAAAGAGGAACTGGGGGGGCACTTCAGCGCTATTTCTCGGGAGGGCTTTTCCCTAGCTATGGATGTCAGCACCTATTCTCTAGTGTCTCTGACCCATGCGGCCCGACCGCTTTTAACTGCTGGCAGCAGCATTCTAACCCTCACCTATCTTGGGGGGTGTGCGGGTGGTGCCTAATTACAACATGGCGGCGGTCACCAAAGCTGGACTGGAAACGGCGGTGCGTTATCTGGCGGCGGAGCTGGGTCCTGAGGGGATCCGTGTCAATGGGATTTCTGCAGGTCCGATCCGGACTCTAGCCTCCTCGGCCATCTCTGATTTTCATGGCATGTTACGGGCGGTGGAAGAAAAAGCTCCTCTGCGGCGCAACATTGATCAGGTGGAGGTGGGCAATACTGCGGCTTTCCTCTGCAGTGATCTGGCCAGCGGGATTACGGGACAGATTATCTATGTGGACAGTGGCTACAGTATTCTCGGGTACTGAGGAATAAAAGACCCCCAGTGTGCCAACTGAGGGATCGAGAGGATGTAACCGGATGAGGCTGCATCTCTTCAGCCCAACAACCTTATTGCTATTGCGACATACTTTAGATCCATCAGAGGTAACTGTTTATACGGAAACCTGATGATTTCTGGCATATCGGTCGGGGGGATCTACACCAGAGTGATCAAAATAGGTAGCTATCCTGGTGTGGATGATCCCTTGTGCAGACTAACTAGCTTGCTCCTGGATCGGGTACTTGCTGGGGCTAAGGTGTGGCATTGCGGATTGTGGGTGTGGACGGCCAGCAAGGCTGATCTCTTCTATGCAAATGGCCTGTCGGGTGGTCGAAAAGGACTCAAAAATGGTGGAGATTGACTCCCGTGCAATTGACGGCGACTTGCATGTCGTTCAGATCTGAATGGACACATCTGGCCAAGTCGCATGGCGACCAAACGGTGAAGCAGTACCTGAGAGCTTGGCTGAGCAAATGAGCATCGTCTCAACCAATGCAAGAGCCGCGTTGAATGCCGTAAAACAGTTCGCACTAAAGGTTTCTTGCCAAAGACTCTGAGATGATGTGAATGTCGATCTCTTGGAGACTCAAAATTAGTTTTTGAGTTACAGAAGGATAAAATAGGTTCTTCCAAAAAGAGAGCTTTTCTCTCCCTAAAACAACTTGTGTGATTTTGAGTTCCTTTGCTACCTTTGTAATAGAATCAACAATATCCTGATTCTTGATCCTAAAAAACTCTCCCCCAAACTCTCGGAAGAGTCTTTCACAAGTTTCCAGGTGCAAACTCTCCTCCATGGTAAGGAAACGAGCAGGATCAGCAACATAAAGGCCATACAGCTTGGCATTTAAATAGCTGGCAAGCCTTGCACCGCGGCGCACTAAATGAAGTGAATTAGGATATGTTGAGATACATACAAGCAGCCGCTCTTGAATACCGAGTTGGGAATTTGTAGAGGTCTCAGAACTAATATTTTCTTCTATGTTATCAGCTACTTCTCTTAACGATAACTCTCGTAAAGCAATTAGATTGCGTCTTTGAAAGAAATTATCTAGTGCTTGATCCACCTTGTTGAGGGCATAGATCTTGCCTTCCCGTAGACGTTCTTCTAGAGTTTCGGGAGTAACATCTACCACCACAACTTCATCAGCATCCTCAAACACCTTGTCGGGGATCCTTTCCCGGACAACAACACCAGTGATGCGAGCAACCAGATCATTTAGGCTCTCCAGATGCTGAATGTTGACGGTGGAATGGACGTCAATACCCGCATTCAGGATCACCTCTACATCCTGATAGCGTTTCTCAAGAGCGGATCCATGCACATTGGTGTGAGCCAGTTCATCGATCAGGACCAACTGAGGTTGTCGAGCGAGAATGGCTAAGGTGTCCATTTCTAACATGGTCACCCCCTGCACCAATACCTGCTGTCGGGGGATCTGTTCCAGTCCTTCTGCTTGAGCAGCGGTTTCCTCTCGCCCATGAGTTTCTAGCACCCCAATCACGACATCAATGCCATCAGCTTTTAGAGCTCGGGCTTCGGAGAGCATCCGGTAGGTCTTTCCCACCCCCGGAGCCATGCCGATAAAGATCTTGTGCTTACCGCGACGGTAGAACTTGATCTCCTGCTGAGATGATGCAGTTTTATCCTGACCTAATTGGGGGTGTAGAGAGTTGCTCTCAAGAATTTGACCTGGATCGTACATGTTCACCAAAAGAAGAATGAAGTGAATTAAAGTTGATCCAAAGTTAGATTTAGCCGTAACACATTGACACCAGGCTCTCCAAAAATCCCCAGGAAACGGTGATCGATTGCCTTCTCTATCAACGGGAGAATGTCTTCAGAATCAAGATTTCTAGCTGCTGCCACCCGTTCCAGTTGAGCCTGAGCTGCGGCGAGGGAAATATGTGGATCCAGTCCTGACCCAGAGGTGTAGACCAGATCCGGGGGAATTTCCTGGAACCCAGCGGCTCGTAAACTGGTCCTGCGCTCCTCCACAAACTCGATCAGGGCTGGATTGGAGGGAGCATAGTTACTGGCCCCCGATACTCCTGTTTTCAAGATGTTATGCGGATCATCCTCTGGCTCAGCGCTACTGTAGTTAACGACACTGGGGCGGCTCCAGAAATACTGATCTTCTGTGAACGGCTGCCCAATTAAAGCAGATCCCACAGCCGCTGCCGGATCCTGCGTGTAGTTGCCCTGGGCATCGATCAGACTGCCACTGGCCTGCACAGGAACGATCAATCCCACACCCAAGAGCAGAGCGGGGTAGAGAACTGCGGTCAGAACAAACAGGCTCAACGTGGAGAGAATGGCGGTTCTCATCTCTCGGATCATGGTGAATTCCTCTAGAAACGTTCCGGCTGAATGATGACAACGAACAAATAAATGGACAGCAGCAGGGTGAGTAAACCCAGCAGCCCCAAAGCCCAGGACTGTCCCAGAGAGAGGGATCCACCACTTTGAGCGCATACCGCCGGAGCCAGGATCAGGGTGTCAGCCATGATTATCCCCACACCCCAGGACAGCAGGCGGCGGTGCCAGCGCGGCTGAGGAAAGGTAGGAAAACTCTTTTCTTGCATCTCAAACTCCCTTGTGTTGAAGTGCTTGCTCTTTAAGCCAGCCCGATCGACCCAATCACCAGATCAATGATCTTGATCGCGATGAACGGAGCCACTACTCCCCCCAGACCATAAATAAAGATATTCCGTCTTAGCAATTCATTGGCCGTGAGTGGCCGAAACTCTACCCCCCGGAGAGCAAGCGGAATTAGAGCCGGAATGATCAGGGCGTTATAGATCAGTGCCGAGAGAATCGCCGACTGGGGACTGACCAGCCCCATAACATTCAGACGCGCCAATCCAATCGTGGGGAATAAAGCCGGAATAATTGCAAAATACTTGGCCATATCATTGGCAATCGAGAAAGTGGTCAGGGCACCTCGCGTGATCAAAAGCTGTTTGCCAATGGTGACGATATCGATCAGCTTGGTGGGATCCGAATCCAGATCAACCATATTGGCCGCTTCTTTGGCCGCCTGAGTTCCCGAGTTCATGGCCACCCCCACATTCGCCTGGGCCAGAGCAGGGGCATCATTGGTTCCATCCCCGGTCATGGCCACCAACTTGCCACGGGCCTGCTCCTCCTGAATCACCCGGATCTTGTCTTCGGGTGTGGCTTCGGCAATGTAGTCATCTACACCTGCCTCCTCAGCAATTACCTGGGCTGTGATACGGTTGTCCCCGGTGAGCATGATCGTGCGGATACCCATGCGCCGCAGTTGATCAAAGCGTTCACGGATACCGGACTTGATGATGTCCTTGAGATAAATCACCCCAAAAACCTCTCCACCTTTGCAAACGGCCAGGGGAGTCCCCCCCAGACGAGACACCCGCTCAAAGGCTGTATCCAGCTCTGCCGTCAGGGTACCTTGACGGGAACGGACAAATCCCTTGATCGCACCCACTGCTCCTTTACGGTATTCCGTCCCGTCTTCAAAGGTGGTGCCACTCATGCGGGTTTTGGCAGAGAATTCCACCCCTTCTGCCCGCGAAAGATCAAGCGTGAGTCTGACCCCCATTTTTTCCGCCAGTCGCACAATCGACTTCCCTTCAGGGGTGGTATCAAAAACGCTGGCGATCAGGGCAACTTCTGCCACCTGCTGGGGGGTATGACCATTAACAGTAATAAATTCCTCTGCCAGTCGGTTGCCCAGGGTGATCGTTCCGGTTTTGTCGAGGATCAGGGTACTGACATCCCCACAGGCTTCCACGGCCCGACCGGAGGTGGCAATCACATTAAACTGGGCGACACGATCCATGCCTGCAATGCCAATGGCACTGAGCAAACCACCAATTGTAGTAGGGATCAGAGCGACCAGCAGGGCCACGAGAACCGCAATTTCCACGGGGTTCTCCACATAATTTACAAAGGGAAGCAGGGTGACTACCACCACCAGAAACACCTGGGTTAGCACCGCCAGTAACACCGTTAGGGCAATTTCATTGGGAGTTTTGGAACGCTCTGCCCCTTCCACCAGAACAATCATGCGATCTATAAAGCCCTTGCCTGGATCCGCTGTCACCCGAATGACTAATTCATCTGATAGGACACGGGTGCCCCCCGTCACTGAACTGGCCACATCCGAACTCGGTTCCTTGAGCACTGGAGCCGACTCACCTGTAATGGCGGATTCATCCACAGAAGCCACCCCTTTCAGCACCTCCCCATCCGCGGGAATGATCTCCCCAGCCACCACCTTGATCACATCTCCTCGCCGCAGTTGGGTGGAGGACACTTCCTGGACGGATCCATCCGGCAGGATCTTCTGGGCAAGCGTGTCAGACTGAATGGCCCGCAGAGAATCCGCCTGCGCCTTACCCCGTCCTTCGGCCACTGCCTCGGCAAAGTTGGCGAAGAGGACCGTGATCAGCAAAATCAAGGTAATTAAAGTATTCAGTAACCGGGGAGTCTCTCCTGTGGCTGGGCCAAACAGCTGTGGATCCAGACTGAGCAGAAAGGTGATTACTGTTCCCACCAACACCAGAAACATCACCGGATTGCGAATCATGATGCGGGGATCCAGTTTGCGGAAAGCCTCCATTACCGCCCGTTGATAAAGTCCCTCTGTTTGAACTTTGGGGGTATGTCGTCGTTGTCCACGTGGCCCCCCTGGTTGGCGACGCAGTTTTACGGCACCGTTCGTCCCAGTCATTATGCTTTCTCCCATCTAGGAAAACCATGCGCGCCTGTTGATCATCCCCCGGTCAGCTGCAGAGCTTCGGCAATCGGACCTAAGACCAGCACAGGTAAGAAGGTCAGCATTCCCAGGATCACAATCACCCCCGCCATGACTCCGGTGAATAACCCGCTATCGGTGCGGAGGGTACCGGAGGTTTCCGGAACAGGCTGCTTTCGACTCATGCTGTCCGCCAGCAGTAACAGGGCCAGGATGGGCACATAGCGACCCACTGCTATCGCCACCCCCGCACTCACGTTCCACCAGAGGGTATTATCCCCCAGCCCCTCAAACCCGGATCCGTTATTGGCGGCAGCCGAGGTGTACTCATAAACCACCTGGGAGAGTCCATGGAAACCTGGATTAGTAATGCCTGCAAGATCAGGAATGGTCAATGTTATGGCACTGGGAATGAGAATCACCAGCGGGTGAACCAGTAAAATCATGCTGGCAAGAACCATCTCACGCTTCTCGATCTTGCGACTCAGAAACTCTGGCGTGCGTCCCACCATTAAGCCCGTCAGAAAAACCGTCAGGATCAAAAAGATGAAGAGATAGGCCGTTCCGGTACCCTGTCCCCCCCAGACGATCTGCAAAAACATATTCAGCAGGGTTGAAAATCCCCCATTCGGCATCAGGGAATCATGCATACCATTGACGGCTCCACACATAGTGGCGCTGGTGGACACAGCCCAAAGGGCCGTCTGGGACCAGCCAAAGCGGATCTCTTTCCCCTCCAGATTGGCGGCAGCAGTTCCCAGCAGATTGTTCACCAGAGGATTGCCCTGATATTCTCCGAAGGCCGTGATCACAACCAGAAAACCATAGAGACTGAAGACCATGCCAAATAATAACCAGGCCTGCTTGAGGTTGTTAGCAAAATATCCAAACGTCAGGATCAAGCTGGTGGGAATGGCCAGCATCGCCAGGGTCTCGATCAGATTGGTCAGGCCATTGGGGTTCTCAAAGGGATGGGCGGAGTTGATGCCAAAAAAACCGCCGCCATTTTCTCCTAACTCCTTGATGATCTCAAAATGGGCCACAGGACCTCGGGCAATCGCCTGGGTGGATCCCTCCAGGGTTTGAACGATCGCTGGACCGGCCAGAGTTTCCGGTACGCCAAGCAGCAGCAGGATCACCCCCCCCACCACTGAAATTGGCAGCAAAATGCGAGTGATTGCCAGGATCAAGTCCTGATAAAAATTCCCCAACGGGCGACCCGTTAACCCGCGGATAAAGGCCAGGGCCACAGCAATTCCGGTGGCAGCCGAGGTAAACATCATGAACCCTAGGGCCGCGATCTGGGTGAAATAGGAATAGGTGGTTTCTCCTGAATAGTGCTGCTGATTGGTATTTGTAACAAAGGAAATTGCCGTATGGAAAGCCAGGTGCCAGGTTGGAGCAGGCAGATCAGTGAGATTGAGGGGTAGCAAATCCTGAAACATCTGGATCAAGAAAACACTCAAGAACATCCATATATTGGAAAATAACACTGCACGGGCATACTTCCATCCACTCATTACTTCCTGTGGAAAAATACTGCAGATGCGGTAAAGCAGTTGTTCCAACGGCAGACAGATGGGATCGAGAATTGTTTTTTCCTGGAGAAAAACTCTGGCCATGTACCGTCCTAAGAAAAAGACAGTCGGCAGGGTTAAGAGCAGGGTAGCTGCAATCTGGAATAAGCCTTGAGTCATGGTGATCTCTAGCCCAATAAGCAACGATCATGAGTTTGTACTCGGCCCAGCACCACCTCGAAAAGAGGAGCATACATAGGCTCTAAAGCAACAGCTAGGACATAGTCATTTACCTGAATCACTGGATTTTGATCGGCCAGAATAAGAGATTGATCTCTAAATAAGCCAAGAATATAACACTGAGCTGGGAGTGGGATCTGATCCAAAGATAAGGATTGAAAGCAACTCCAGGGCTGGATCCAAGATTGTAGAAGTTTTGGTTCCACTCGTTTCATTTTGATAGTCCCTGATTAGGGAATAGAGACACATCATTTGTGAACCTTGACTTTCCTAAGCTTAAAACAGTTCTCAACAGATTTCTCTGGTTAAACCGAGATTTGGTCAGGATGTATAGCGATATCTATACCTCTAGATATAGGCGAAGATTTAGATCGAATGAAGTTGATGATCTATCGTAAAAAGTAGGGTTATCCGTGGGGGTCATGTCCGGCGTAGCCATAAAAAAAAGTCACCTCGATATCCAGTGGATCCAGATGGCAGCTTTGCTTGGGACCATCCTGACCCTGGAATACCTGACACCTGTACCGTATGTATTTAGCTACCTCTACACAGCTCCGATCCTGTTGTGGGGAGACCGACTTCCCCGCCACCGCCGCCTGGGAATGGTGGGCATTACGGTGGGGTTGACCCTCTCGAATCTCTGGATCCCGGATGTTGCAGCCTTTTCCATCTCTAATTTGCTGAACCGACTGATTGCCTGTGTGGCCCTCGTGATCACTGGATCCCTGGCGGATATTAATCAACAGCGACAGCAGGCAATTTTGCAGCAACAAACCCAACTGCAGGCAGCAGAACGGCTGGCAGAACTCAGGGAAGACTTTGATGCCACCCTCTCCCACGATCTCAAAACTCCGCTCTTGGGATCGCTGGAAACCCTCTCTCTGTTGTTGCAAGAAACCTTTGGCTCCCTGACCCTCAGCCAGCGACAGGTCATGGAGGTGATGTTACGCAGTCAGCAAGCGATGTTGCAACTGGTCGAAACCCTGGTGGACGTGTATCGCATCGATAGTGAAGGTCTGCAATTAAATCTTGAGACGGTGGATCTATTTGCCCTTGCTGCTGATGTGGCCGCCAGTCTCACGGATCTGGCCAGTAATCGCCGCGTCACGATTCGCATCAATTCCCTTAATTCTGAGTTTCGTAACTCGCTTCTGATCCTGGGAGATGGACTGCAATTGCGGCGGGTGCTGGTTAACTTACTCAGCAATGCTATCCATCACTCGCCTCGCGGGGGGCGGGTAGAGGTCAAACTGGGATCAGATGGCTCAGGTTGTCTGGTTCAGGTTATAGATCAGGGACCCGGCATTCCCGCCCAGGAACTACCCCACTTATTTGAACGTTTTTATCAGGGAGAGAGTCAACGACAAACCACAGGCACCGGACTGGGGTTGTATTTAAGCCGTCAGATCATCACAGCCCATCAGGGCAGTATTGGGGCCGAAAATTGTCCCCATGGAGGTGCTTTATTTTCTTTTCGGATCCCGTTCTTCCACAACAGGAAATAATCTATGGCACAGGAGCTGCAGGTACTGCTGGTGGAGGATGATGAACTTTTTTGTCTGGGTCTAGCCACGCGCCTACGGCAGGAGGAGGACATCAAGCACCTGATCGTGGTGGGGGATGGGGAAACTGCTCTGGAGATTGCTCAAACCCACCCTCTTGATGGCGTGATCCTGGATGTGGGGTTACCAGGGATCGGAGGGGTGGAAACCTGCCATCGGCTCAAGTCTGCGCATCCCTCCCTACCTGTATTGGTGTTAACCTCTCATTCCCGCCCCGCCCTCATTGCCCAGCTTGTTAAGGGGGGAGCCTCCGGCTACTGCCTCAAGGGAATTGCCCCTAGCTCTCTGGTCCTGGCTCTCCGCTCTGTGATTGCTGGGGCCTCCTGGTGGGATCCAGTGGCTACCGAAACTCTGCGGCAGGAGATGGGGAATCGGCCTCCCTTCTCAGAGAGTTCCCACCCTACACCTGAATCACTGGGTCTGACCGCTCGTGAGCAGGAAATCCTGACTCTGATCACCCAGGGAAAAACCAACCGCGAGATCGGTGAGCTCCTCTACATCAGCAGAGGGACAGTGCGTGTGCATGTCCATGCGATTTTGCACAAACTGGGAGCCAGGGATCGAACCCAGGCTGCTCTGATTGCCATTCAACAACAATGGTTTTCACTTAGCCCCTGAGTTATCGATCGCCAACTCAAAATTGAAGTGTATCATCCAGGAGACCTTTCCCTAGAAGGACTCACAGAGGTAGTCTGATAGAGCTTATTCGGTCTTCTCAATCCTGCACCGCGTAGAACGGGAAGCGACCTTACCTTAACTTGCATTGATTTTCGTCGTCCGACTGTCGATCGTTTTCCCCTTGCCACCCAGGATCCCTCCGTTTCCTTTATGCCAGAGATCTGACAGCAGGGGCTGCAGGATCACATGCATCGTTGAGCAGGGCATCCAGATCTGGGGTTGCGAATTGTTAGCGAGTCTGAAAGACAGTATAGGTCAGGTAGCCACCCAGCAAGATCCCCAGCACAGCAGATAGGGTAGCTCCGGCGGAACGGCAGAACAGAAAAGCCTGGTTTCCCTGGGTCAAATGGGATCCTGCCAGCGACGAGAACCCCAACAGATGCAGGATGCGAGCCAGCAGGAACCCCAATCCAAATCCCACTATCACAGCCCTACTTCCCACCAGGATCTCTGCCAGGGCCAATGTCACCAAAAAATGCCTGCATTTTCTGCTAGGTTACCATGTCTGCGAATCAGGCGTTCCAGATTTGGATCATTACCATAGCCAACCCCCAATCGCAATTTGATCCGGTGTAGGCCTACATTGAGCATCAAGAGTTGTTGTGTTGCCAGAAGAATGCCACTTAAGCCTGCTGTAATCAAGGGAAGATTCATGAAATCACCTCTGAAGTAGTCTCGAATTGGAATACAGGATTAAAAGTTAGGAAGTAGAACAATTTTGCCAGTGGGGAACCCGTATTCTGCATAGGCGTGGGCTTGTCCCACCTCCCGAAAGTTAAAGCTGTGCTGATCTAGCAAGGGTTTGATCTGACCATCATCCACAAGCTTTGCAATCTTGCTCAAGATCTTGCCCACATGTTCCCGCCCCTTGCCGTTGAATTGCCACATGACCCACCCCTCCAGTGCCGCCCTGCACCAGCAGACTTTGGTCCGATCTAAGTCCAGCCTGATCCACCAAACAATTCCAGGCAGTCACAGAGACAAGGGGGAGAACTGCAGCCTGCTCGAAAGTTAATGAACTCGGCATCTTTGCTACCAGACGGGCATCTGCCACCATGAATTCTGCTAGAGCACCCGGGGCGCCCGCCAGTCCATTGGCAAAGGCATACACCTGATCACAGCGAGCAAACTCAGTCACCCCTTCCCCCACATCCACCACTACACCAGCACAGTCAGGATTGAGAACAGCGGGGAGAACAGGCGCTAATGCCCTGGCACGCCCATCCCTGATCTTATAATCCACAGGATTGACACTGGAGGCATGAACTTCGATCAGTACTTCTCCAGCAACAAGCTGGGGATGGGGCCATTCTTGAAGATGAAACACTTCGGGACCGCCAAATCGGTCAATGGCCATCACTTTCATGGTTGCCATTGGGCTATGATCTCCTTGAAAAAATACTACAGAAAACTCACCGACTACAGTGACATCTGAAGCATGAACATGAATTAACGCAGACGATTGAGGGCTTCAGTTGCCATGGCATTCAACACATCCCCTTCTTCCCCTGCTTGAGCCAGAACACAAATACTCACCAGGGTTCCGAACAGAAACTGCGTCAAGCTTTCAACATTTTCAGTTGAGGCAATGTCACCCTGCTCCCGGGCCTGAATCAGAGCCCTGGCAAAAGCTTGCTTGATCTGCTGGAAATAGAGCTGGATCTGCTGGTTGACCTCCGGAATTTGAGCTACAGGCTCCCGTGCTGTATTGCAGATCAGGCATCCCTTCCGCCCAGAGGAGGTTTGGCCATCTGCTGCCAGCAATCTCAGGGTTGTCTCGATCTCTGCCAGTCCAGCTCCGGGCTGCTGTATCGGTGCCAGATAGGTGGATGCTGCCATGGTGCGAAAATCCGCCAAAGACTGTATAAACAGCGTTAGTTTGTCACCAAAGCTGTTGTAGAGACTGCGCCGCCCCAGACCAGTGGCCTCCTCCAGATTGGCTAGAGAAGTCGCCTCATACCCGTCACGCCAGAAGGCTTCTAACGCTCGTTGTCTTATCTGGTCGGGATCAAATTCACGGGGCCTTGCCATGACATGATTATGCACTGAGCAGTGTACAACGTCAAGTGATTGTGATGGTTTTTTGAAGAGTATGTGGTTGGTGCGGTCGGGGTGAGTACCTTTTGCCTTCCCAAGGTCTGTTGTTGTCGGTAAGCCACCAGTTTTTTCAGCCACGGGATCAGGTTCTCCACCTGTTTAGATCTCTAGCTTGTTTCAATGCCAAGCGACCCACAGGATGGAAAAATTCAGGGCGACCCGTCCAGGTTTCTGCATTGGAAAGCTAGTGGGTTATGCCCTCTGGCTGTATACCTTTGATGAATTTGCTGGGCATTACACTTCTTTGAGTTGGCGACGTCAAAATTTACTCTTCTCGCTCCGCAACTGTATCCAGGGTAGAAGGCTCCATCTCCATTAGAGAGGTCCGGATCTGATCAATATGGCTGAGAAACCGACGCTCGTCTCGTTTGGAAATCGCCGTTTCGGCTTGTTGCATTAGCGTTTGCAGGGCTGCCGCTCGTTTTGGATCCGTTTGTTGAAGTTGCTCTAGGGTTTGTTCAGCCTGTTCTAATACCAGCCCCGGATCCACTGATTCCAGATCGAGATCATCCACATCGACCCCTGAAGAAAATAGAGTGTCCAGCTGAGACCGAGACTGGATCAGTTCCTGACTGGAAAGTCGTTGAGTTGTGGCATCATTGATGACTAGAGATCCCTGTTGATTGTTGCCTTTTTCTGTTGCGGTCACTGTCAAGATCCCATTGATATCAAAATCAAAATGAACTTCAACTGCCACCCCTGCTGCTGGACGAGGGGGCAGATTATCCACAAAAAAATCACCCAGAGGGACATTTTCGCTTGCCCGCAGGTTCTCCCCTTGATAGACCTTGATCTCCACCTCGCGCTGATTAGGTACCGTAGTGTAGTAAACCTCAGCTCGGGAGACGGGCACCACTGTGTTGCGGGGAATGATCATGCTGAACATATCCGGCACTGGTCCCGTGGGGGTGTCCATTACGGCTGAGATCCCGAGGGAGTGGGGAATAACATCCACCAGGATCGACTCCACTGGAGCCCCACTCAGTACCCCTGCCTGCAGAGCCGCCCCCAGAGCTACACAGAGATCCGGTTGAATGTTGTCATAGGGAGCCTGATTCAGATGTTCCTGCACCAACTGGCGCACCAAGGGAATCCGCGTCGATCCTCCCACCAGAATGACCTGGTTCAGATCACTGGCTTCCAGCTGAGCATCCTCCAGGGCACGATCGATGGCGGCTAGGGTCTCCTCCAGGTAGGTACGGATCAGATCTTCAAACTCCTCACGGGCGATCTCAGCTTCCAGGTGTAAGGCCTTTTTACCCTTGCTCGCGAGAAAGGGCTCTCGGACCTGGGTATAGACATGTTCACTTAAATTGATCTTGGCCTGCTCAGCGGATCGTAAGAGGCGAGCCCGTTTAATGGGATCCTCTGGTAGCTCCACTCCCTGACTCGCTTGAAACAGGCGGACCAAGTGGGTTTGCAGCTCCCGATCAAAATCATCTCCCCCCAGTCGGTTATTGCCATGGCTGGCCAGGACCTCAGTAACTTCGCCGGTGAGCTCCACAATCGAGACATCAAAGGTGCCTCCCCCCAGGTCGTACACCAACACCCGTTCCGTTTCCTCAGATCGAATGTCATAGGCTAAAGCAGCAGCAGTCGGTTCACTCAGAATCTGAAGCACCTCTAAACCCGCGATTTCCCCGGCCTCTTTTGTGGCCTGACGTTGGGCATCTGTGAAATAAGCAGGTACTGTGATCACCGCCTGTTGGACCTCCTGCTCCAGAACCGCCTCAGCCTGTTGCTTGAGGGCTCGCAGGATCATACCTGAGATTTCCTGGGGCAGATACTCCTGATCCCCAAGACGAGTCCGCTGTGGTGAGCCCATCTGACGTTTGATCGATCGGATCGTGCGCTCCGGGGCAGCAGCATACTGGCGTAGGGCATCCCGTCCTACCAATAGCTTGCCGTTCTGATTCAGACCCACACAGGAGGGCAACAGCAGGTTCCCATCCTCATCGGGCAACACCACCGCTTGAGCTTCTTGCACCACAGCAACAACGGAGTTGGTGGTCCCCAGATCTATTCCTGCTGCAATGGGCATCCTCGGTCTCCTTACTTGGTCTTCTTGTCGAGTGAATCAGGTGTGCTACTCTCCTCCTCAGGTGCTACCACGATTACCTGTGCCTCCCGCAGCAGCCGATCTCCCCAGCGATACCCTCGCACCACTTCCTGAATCACGGTCATCGCTGGGTAACTGGCGTTGGGCTGTCGATCCACAGCAAACATGGTTTTTGGATCAAAGGATTTCTCCAGCACGGGGATCGGCTCTACCTGCCTCCGTCGCAACACATCCATCAGAGTTTGACGGATGAGCTCAATGCCTTCCTGGCCACTTTCGATCACCTCTTGCATCTGAGGATCGGCAGGGGTAACCGGAGAGGAAGGAGAGAACAGGGATTGCAACCACCCCAGAGGACCGGAGGAAGTAGCAGGGGGAGGTGCAGGGGATTCTCTGTAGGAAGCCGCTGCTGTTTGCCAATGAGCCTGGGCTTGATCTAGGGTGTCCAGCACTTCTAATAACTCTTGAAAGAGTGTTTCCTGTTCGCGCGCAGCCTGAGCCTTTTGGGATGAGATCGAGTGGGATGTCACGGTTTCCTTTGAATGCCAAAGTATAAAGCCAGGTTGTTCAAATTCTAGAGGGTTGCTGCGATCCTGACTAGCAGGTCAGAAAGAGAGGCGGATCAGATCAGCTAGGGTGAGTTGGACCTGAGCTGTGGCTTGCTGTTTTAGGTGAGCAAGGAGCTGGGGATCGAGGGGGGCCTCAAGGGGGAAGGAAAGCTAGCATATCATCCTGTTGAGATTGAGCTGTCTTGCTTTTCTGTCTCAGGGTCTCATAGGCAGCGCGAATCGCCTTGAAATCCTGCGGATGACTGTGGGCCGGGTATTGCCGTAGTCGAGTATGGTAGGCCGTTTTGATCTCTGCGGCAGTTGCTTCGGGTGCGATCCCCAACTGTTCGTAGGGTGAGGATAGGGTGGAGGGGGTAGGGTCAGTCATGGGCTTTGCTGATTAACGACCAAATCCTTTAGAACGTTGGCTTGTGTTCGATTGAGAGCGATCACGGGATCTAAAACGCTGCGTTCGATCATCCATATCCTCTTCCTTCTCCCCATCTTCATCCAGATCCAGTCCCCTTGCTTCCATCAGACGCTCGATCAACTCTCTCAGAATATCCTGATCAATGTCTGGGAAGGGGAGGGTGTGGGGACTTTGCAGCGAATTCCGCATCATCTGTAACTGTTCCTCCTCTCGCCAGGCCTGCAGAGTTTCCTGGTGCTGCAATCTACGGGCCAACTCAAATCCCTGCTCAATGATCTCCTCATAAGGCTGACTCCTAGGGCTGAATGTTGTTGCTTTGGCCAATAGCAGCAGCGAATTCTGGGGTTCTCGGACCAGGGCTGCGTCGATGTAGGAGCGTAGCAAGTGGCTATACCCAAGTTTACGCACCTGCATCTGTAGGCGAGCTAGGGCCTGATCCGGTTGAGCCATCCGATTGAGGTAGGAGGGCAATCGTTTTTGCAATTCTGATTCCGGTCCCCGCAGGGCTAACAGAGCGAGATAGGCAGATTCTGCTTCTGGATAGTCTGGGATCAGAGCTTGCATTTGTTGGAGATAATGTTTAGCCAGGGCCGCCAACCCTTTTCTGCGTTTAGCATAGCGATGGATACAGGCCAAGATCGCTTGCCGGACTATGCATCCTTTTTCAGGAGGGAGACCCGTTAACAGACGATCCCACTGTTGTTTGGCTTGCTCTTGGTTCAGATCAGTCCGTTCGCTTTTGATATCATCCACAGATGCAATGAAGATACGATAGGCTTGCAGGGCAGGATCATTTGCATCTTCATTATTCTTGACATATACCCGAAAGAGGGGGAAGGCAGGCAGCGCTAGGGCCTCGATCCAGAGAGGCAGCTCAACCTCACTCAACATCTGACCCATATCGCCAAAGTCTTTGCCAAAGCGACGACGGATCTCCTGACAGGTTTGGTGATCGTCCATCTCCTCTAAACAGTCGATCAAGTTGCCGTAGACCTCCCGAAAGCGGCAGCCCTTCTCTAATGCCTGGATCATCAGCCGTTTGGCATTGTCCTGTCTGTCTTCTAGATAGGCTTTTAGACCGAGTCGCCCTAGGACTTCCGGTCCTTCCGGATCGAGTCGTTCTGCGCGTCGTAAGGCTCCATACCCCGTGTGGACTTGCCCCAGAGCCATCCAGATATCCGTTAACCAACACTGTAACGTCGCCAGGATTGGATTGAGACGCTCGGGGGACCAGGTTTGGGGATCGTGTTTGGCCTCCTGCTCTAACCAGTTGATCCAGCGAGTCAGCAGTCGTTGTCCTTCCCGATAGGACTGGTTGTCATCCAGTACCTTGATCAGGTGTCGGGCCAGTTTAGGATCAAAGGGATCTTGCTTAATCAGAGGCAACCAGAAAGTCTCAGCACAGTTGAGGGCATTTTGGTGTAGGGCTGCTTCTCCTGCTTTCAGTAACAAGGGCCGTTGCAGAGCAGCCAGATCTTGTGAGAATGTTGACTTCTGCTTTACCACCTTCAAAAAGGAATGACCGGCCTCGTGGAATTGCTGGTCTCGGATCTGTTGCAGCATCCGTAGCACTTGCACTGCTTGCTGGTACAGAAGTGGCTCCCTCTCTAACTGCAAGAATTCTGCTTCGATAAAACTATCAGTGTTGAGACTCTGGATCACCATCAGCCGCTGTAGGGGGCGAGAAAGTTGCGGTTGGGAGGAAAACAACCCTTGTTCTGAGATCAATTCCACCTGTCGGGCGATCTCCGCTTCTGCGTCAGGCCACTGTTCCCCCTGCTGGAGGGCATAGACCGCCCAGATCTGGCCATTATCTCCTGGGGTGATGGTGCTTTCGATCTGCTGAAACTGAGCCATCGCTGCTGTGGGGTTAGCGCTAAGGAGCTCTAGCACCCCCTGAACCCAATGCTTCTGATCACCCGTAAATCGGTTCCCTTGGGTCTGTAACAGTTCCTGCACCTGTTCGGTGTTTCCCAGCAACACTAACAGTTTGAGATAACATCCAGCCTGCTCTAGGGGTAGATCCCCACTGTCAAAGGCGGGTTCGATTACCTGCAAAGCTTTCTGCAGCTGTTCTTGGGCCAGATAGGTTTTCACTAACCAGTAGTAAGCCTCCTTAGATCCAGCCTGTAGAGCCCGTTGGAACTGGGTTTCCGCTTGACGAAATCGTCTGATTTCCAGATCCTGACGACCCTTAGCGATGCTGATCTGACCCTCTAGGTCAGAGGTGTCCTGGTTGGGATGCTGCCGATTTAGCTTATTCAGCTGCTGAGCTGCCTGATCAGGCTTGCCTTGCCCAATCAGGACCTGTATCTGCTCTAAATTCGCGGTGTGGGAGCTAGATTGAGACTGACGTTTGCGCTTAGACACATTCACCGACAGAACTCATGTTGTTGAGCCTAGCTGATCCGATTGTTAAGTTCCAATCGTTCCCGGCCTCCTGACTCACTGTTGATTACCCGTGTGCTCGACGACAGACCAGAGTCAGGGGAATAGCGGCGGCCCCCAGTGGTGCGCATCAATAACTGGATCAACGCCAAGACCTGCTGAGATGTTCATGCGAGCCCTTGAAGTTGCCCTACGAGTCATCCCCCGGATCCAAGACGGCAAGAAACGGATCCCAGAGGAGAAAGCCCTGGCAGATCTGAGGTTAGCCATGGATGAGATCCAGGCCCGAGTCACCGATGAGCAGCAGGAGCTAGATTTGGTGGGAGGCCAACAAAGCCTTGATCTGGACTCCACCCTTGAAGAGGATGAGTAGCGATGCAACTCCTGGATCCTAAAGCCAGTACTCAATCCTCCAGCTTTGTCCTGGACAATGTCACCTGGGATCAGTACGAAGCTCTACTCAATCTGTTTGGCGACGATCAGCCTGGTCTGCGCATGAACTACCTCAACGGTACATTGGAGTTGTGGATGCCAGGACGCGAACACGAACGCCTCAAGAAGACATTGACTCGGCTGATCGAGGCTTTCGCTGAAGAATATGATCTGGAACTCAATGGGTACGGCAGCACCACCTTTCGCAAACAAGCTAAAGAGCGAGGTCTGGAACCTGATGAATGCTACTGCCTGGGAGAACTCAAAGATTTTCCGGACATCGCCGTTGAAATCGCCCTTACAACCAGAGTCGTTGATAGGTTTGAAATTTACAGGGGCTTAGAAGTGAGAGAAGTCTGGGTGTGGCGCAACAAAGCACTCGTTTTCTACAGCCTCGAATCTCCAGACCAGCCCTATCAAGTCATTCCCAGAAGTAACATCCTCCCCCAACTGGATCCGGAACTTCTGCTTCCCCACCTGGAGGAAACGAATCAAACCAGGGCTGTGAAAGTCTATCGCTCCCGATTGCGACAGAACGTGGTTTAGACGATGCAACTGCTGGATCCCCAACTCTCCTAACCCGACCCGCACATCCCACGTTGTGCTCCACACCATCTCCTGGGAGCGCTACAAAGCCTTGCTAACGATCCTTGGAGATGATCAACCAGGGCTGCGCCTCAACTATCTCAAGATGGATTTATGATTTTCCATCAACCCGATCTCCCTCCAGATTTAAATGCTAGACAACAACTGCACCCTAGACCTGAGGGTCTCTGTCACCTGGCCTCCTGTGAGAAGCAAACGGAAGGAGTGGGATTCGAACCCACGGTAGGTTTCCCTACAACGGTTTTCAAGACCGTCACCTTAAACCACTCGGTCATCCTTCCAGGCTCTATTATCGTCCCTGATCCCGATGTTTCTCAACCCTCTTGAGACGATTTATCGGATCACTGGCCGGATCGGAACAGGTTCACGCTTTTCCACAGGATTGGAGTAGGTCAAGAATTGCTTAAGAACCTCATGAGACATATCTGGTAGGATCTGGGTGCATTTTGTTGTCAGAACCCCTTGCGTGCAGCGGTGTATCGTAGGCTAAGGCGCTGACAGTGGCAAAAGGCAGTTAGTGGTCATAATCAAGTGTGAGGGCAACTCGTGCGGATTGCGGTTGATGCAATGGGTGGCGACTATGCCCCCGAGGAGATCATCAAGGGAGCATTACAAGCCCGTGAACAGCTGGGGATCACCATTGCCCTAGTGGGACGCCCAGAAGCGATGCAACCCTTCCTGCCGGACAACATGGATGGCATTGAGATTGTGCCCGCTGAAGATGACATTGGCATGGATGAGGAGCCCGTCAGTAGCCTGAAGCGCAAACCTAAGGCTTCGATTCGGGTGGCAATGGAGCATGTTCGCTCAGGTCAATCCTGTGCTGTTGTGGCAGCAGGCAATACAGGGGCAGCCATGGCTGCAGCCTCTCTGACCCTCAAGCGTCTTCCCGGCGTGGATCGTCCCGCCATTGGGGCACTCCTGCCCACCTATCAACCCAAACCGGTGCTGTTGCTGGATGTAGGGGCCAATGTAGACTGCCGTCCCCAGTTTCTCGAACAATTTGCCCTGATGGGATCCCTCTACAGCCAGTACGTCCTGGGGATTCCCCGTCCCAGTGTGGGATTACTTACGATTGGGGAAGAACCCAAAAAGGGGAATGAGCTGGCGATCACCACCCACCAACGGCTGCTGGTTCATCCACACATTCACTTCATTGGCAATGCAGAAGGCCGCGATATCCTGACCGGACGCTTTGATGTCGTCGTCTGTGATGGTTTTGTGGGCAACATTGTTCTCAAGTTTGCGGAAAGTGTGGGCCAGATGATCGGGCAGGTGATGCGAGAGGAGCTGATCCAGGGCTGGCAGGGCAAGCTGGGGTGCTTTTTGATGAAAGACAATCTGCGCCGTGTCAAACGCCGGATTGACTATGTGGAATATGGGGGGGGGATTGCTCCTGGGTGTTGCGGGAGTTTGTGTCATTACCCATGGCAGCTCCAAACAGGCCATGGTCTACAACGCATCCGGCTGGCAAAAGAGGCAGTCGAACAGCGGGTGCTGCATCGCATCAAGGCAGAATTGGATCCTTTACAAACCCTTTAGATCGCCAGCTCCGCTCCGAACCTCCTCCGGTAT
>JAAUUJ010000231.1 GCA_012030715.1 Synechococcaceae cyanobacterium SM2_3_1
TTGATTTGGCCACCTGTTCCGCCAGCCGCAGTTCCGCCTGGGTGAATCCCTGCTGGGGCGACGAATCAGTTTCAAGAAGCCCAGCAATTCCAGATCATCCTTGAGCGAGCAGGCCACGATTGTGCACCAGCCATAGAGGGGGTGGGCCGTGGAGACATAAACGGTTTCCCCCTTCTGGAGCTGTGGAAGGACCACCGGATTCACCGTCCCCAGGCTGCCTTCAAAAGCAGGCAGAGAGAGGGCATACTCATACTTGATCACATAGGTTTGCTGATCCGGGTTGAGGAAGCCAATCGTGCAGTTGCCCAGCTGCAAGCCCAGCGACAGTTCTCGCACAGCCGCCTGCAGAATCTCCTCTTCGTTCAGGCTGGCCCGCACTTCATCCGTGATCACCCGCAGGAGCTGTTCATAGCTGATCATCTGCCGCAATTCGGCGTTGCGCACCTCCACCTGATAGTGCAATTCTGCATTGGTTTGCTGCAGTTGACTGTGCAGTTGCGCCTGTTGAGTGGCTATTCCCAGTTGATTGGCAATCTGGGTCATCAACTCTATTGCCCAGTGATCCCAGGCTTTAGGCCCGGTGCAGTGGTCAGCAATCAGCAAGCCCCAAAGGTGAGATCCCTGTAGCACGGGCACCACCACATTGGCCCGGACCTGATATTGTTCCAGCAGCTGAATGTGATAGGGATCCAGATCGCTCTCATAGATGTCGGAGATGGAGCGGCTGCGACCCAGGGTGTAGGGTTGAATATAGCGCTCCGAAAAACAGGTATCGTTGATCACGGCATGGAGGCAGGACCACTGGGAAGCCGAGACAGATTCGGCAATAAATTCCCCTGACCAGTCGGGGTTAAACTGGTAAAGCACCACCCGATCCGTGGCCAGCAGTTTACGCACTTCCTGCACCGCCGTATTGATCACTGTGGGCAGATCCAGAGACTCGCGGATTCCCTGAGTGATTTGATTCAGGAGATGAGATCGCTCTAACTGAGCTAGCAGCTGCTGCTCTGCTTGTTTTAGCTCGGTAATATCAAAAAACGAGGCAATCACTCCTATGAGCTGATGATCCTGAGGTTGGTAGAGGGGTTGAGTGTTGATCGAGATCCAGACCAATCGCTCATCCGGGAGCTGGACGCCCATAATCACACTGCGCTGGGATTTTTCCGAGTGAAGGGTCAGCATGGCCGGATGCTGGTGACCTGGGAAGGATGATCCATCTTCATGAATGGTGTGCCAGCGAGGATCGAGGGAACTGCGCCCCAGCAGCTCATCTCGGCTCAGTCCCAGAATGCGAGTGGCAGCATCATTGGCAAAAACAATGTCTCCATTGGCCTGATGGAGGACGACCCCTTCGGCCAGCGTGGCCAGAAGTGCATGAGCATCGTTTTCTGGGAAAAGCGGCAGGATCATGGCAATATCAATAACCACTGCGGCAGGCAATCCTTGACATGTCCGCTAGAGAGGGAATCTCCACCTGGAAACAGGTTACCCCAGCATCGCTGTGAACCTGGATCTGCCCGCTCAAGATTTCCACCGCCTTTTCACCAGTGCCAGTCCCAATCCGGTCCCCCCCTGGTTATAACAATCCATGGCAGGGATGCGGTGAAATTTTTCAAAGATCAAACTTAACTGCTCAGCCGGAATCACCACACCTGTGTTGATCACCTGAAACTGATAGCCCCCAGTCACGGGTGTGACTGACAGGATCACCTGTTCCTGAGCCGGGGTGTATTTGCAGGCATTGTTCAACAACTCCAGCAGGATCCGTTCCAGCAGGGCCACATCGGTGTGCAGTAGACCCAGATCCTCAGGGAGCTGGCAGGCAAAACGGATCTGCCGTTCCTGAAAACGCATCAGTAAGGAGTGGGTCAGGGGAGGCAGCCAGGTGGAGAGAGAAATTGCCGTGATTGCCAGAGCCCGCGATCCCGATTCCAGGGCCTGCAATTCCAGTAGCTCATTCACCAGATTCAGTTCCCGCTGCCACTCTGCCTTTAACATCTGCATATAACGCTGTTGCCGATCTGGATCCTGATGGATTTCCAGCATGGTCAGAGCCATTTTCATATTGGTCAGCGGGGTGCGCAGCTCATGGGATACGGTATGCAGAAATTCATCTTTGAGCTGGTTGAGCTCGGTGAGTTGATGGACCTTCTGCTGGGTTGCCGCGTAGAGTTTAGCCTGCCGAATGGCAACCGCACACTGACTGGCCACCTGTTCCGCCAACCGGATCTCTGCCAGTGTAAATTCCTCCTCCGGCAAGCGAATTAAACGCAAGAAACCCATCAGTCCGCGATCATCTCGAATTGGACAGACTACATTCACCGACAGACCCCAGAGGGAATGATCTGTGGAAAAGTAGATCGTTTCTCCCTGGATCATTTGGGGTAGAGCATCGGAATGGATGGAAGCAGTTGTGCCCTGAAAGGAAAGGGGAAAGCGGGTGTGTTCGTAAGCAATGGTGTAGTAAAGGGGATCAGGAGGCGGATCGGGGAGAGGCACCGACTCCAGCAGGCTGACATTGCAATAGGTCAGGTGTAGTCCTTCTGCCACCTCCTGCACTGTGGTTTGTAGAATCGTTTGCTCCTCCAGACTGGATCGCACTTCATCGGTGATCAGCTGAAGCAGGCGCTCATAACGGATCATTTGCTCCAGTTCGGCATTGCGTACCTCCACTTGGTACTGCAGTTTGGCATTGAGAAATTGCAGTTCCTGCTCTGCCTGTTTGCGCTGGGTCATGTCTTGAAAATAGACAGCAATGCCTGTGGCGCTGGGATAGGCGTACATATGCAGCCACATCTGGAAGGGAGGATAGAAGGCTTCACAATTCATCCCCTGCCTTTCAGTCATCACACGGTGCAGGCTTTGTTCCAGAACCGTCCCGACCATCGCTGGAAATATCTCCCAGAGGGAATGACCCAGAAGATCCTGGCGTTTCTGTCCGGTCACCTGTTCAAATTGCTGGTTGACATAGGTGAAATGCCAGTCAAAGTCCAGGGCCAGAAAGCAGTCGGTGATGCTCTCTAGAATGGTATTGACGGTGGCAATGGCTGCGGCTCGTTCAGCTTCTGCGTGTTTGCGATCGGTAATGTCACGGATCAACATCAGCACGGCATCCTCACCACAGGGGATCACCCGCACCTCTTCGTATCTGAGATTGCCCAGGATAAAGATCTCCTGCTCATAGGTTTGCAACGTGTTGGTGCGCAGGGCTTGTTCACAAGCGGCCAGCCGTTTTTCCACCAGACTTCTGGGCAAACAATCCTGGATATGGACTCCGGCATGTTTAGGTACCTCAGGAGTTACATCCAGAACACTGCCACTGCCATAAAAATTGAGGTAGGTGCCATCGGCCCGCATGCGGATCATCATGTCGGGAATGGCCTGCACAATCGATTGATTCACCAGTTCCCCTTCTTTGCGCTGGGTCGCATCCCGCAGTACGGCCAGCATTCCGGTTGGGGAACCATGCTCTTCTTTGATCATATTGACCGTTGCTTCCACCATTAGTGGAGTACCATCCCTTCTGTGATGTAGCACTTCACCCCGCCAGGATCCTTGGGTGTGCAGTGATTTCCAGGCTTGTTCCTCATCGTCGAGCTCCAGGAACCTGTAATTGATCAGAGAGGGCAGGGTTTGTCCGAGGGCACCCTGGGCTGGGATCCCGTACAATGCTTCTGCCTGCGAGTTCCAGTAGGTCACCACCTGCTCTATATCCACGGCAACCACCGCATCACTTAAATGGGGCAAGATCTGAGGGGCCACCTGAGGGTCATGATCCCTGAGATAGTCCTGCAGTCGCACTTGCTGCACAACCCCCACCAGATCACCCTCGTCATCCACCACAGGTAAATAGCGCAGTTGCTGCTGTAGCATCAGCCTCAAGGTTGCTTCAAGATTCTCATAGTCTCGTAAATTAAGACGAACTAGAGGTTCATTTAGAACTTCGATGATCCTGGTTTCTCTCGGGTTGCCTGACTCCAGTAACAAAGCAATGATCTTTTTCTCCGTAAGAATACCAGCTACCTGTGGTTCATTCCCCACCAGTAAATAGGAACCCTCCACCTGTGACTGCAGGAGCTGTGCAGCTTCGAGAAGGTGAGTTTGCGGATCAACCCATCGCGCTTCAGGATCGAAAACCGACTTGAGATCATGTGAAACTGCAATCACGAGATACTTCAGAAGGGGATGCTTTCCAGTTTAAGTATAAATTAATGCTGTTGCCTATGGGCTGGTAGCGCTATTCAGCAGTCCTGAAGGAGAGAGTCTGTTCTATGAGCAGGGGCAGGGATCTGATAGTCTTGCTTTAACTGGTCTGCTGGCCATTCCTGCTCCTCACCGTTGTGGTTTTCATGCCCATGTCCTTTTGTCGCTCTGGAGCATGCTGCAGCAACGGTTAACACCTCAATACCTTTGGATCAGTGCGGCTCTGGTCAGTGATGGCCTGGTGATCCTGAGTGCTCTCTGGTTGGGTTACGAATTTCGCTCCCTCAGTCCTCACGCGCTGTTACCCCTGGATATCTATCTGGGATTGGCGGGGGTCTGTATGGTCTGCTTCTGGGGGATCCAGGCAGCTCTGGGGGGGTATAGTCCCTACCGCTTACTCTCTCGCTTTGATGAGTGGGTCACCATCCTGGTGGGGTTGATCCTGGCCTTTGGATTGGTGCTGTCGGGAGTCTTTTTTATTCGTTCGATTTCCTTGTCACGGCTGGTGCTGGGCTATGCAGGGATGCTGTCTCTGGTGGGGCTGACGCTTTCGCGGGCCGTGCTGCGCCAGGGGCTGGGCTGGATGCGCTCTCGGGGCTGGGGGACTCGCCGTGTGCTCTGGGTGGGAGACAATCTGCTTCTAGAAGATGTAGTGGAGCGGTTGCAAAGGGTGCCGCAACTGGGATTTGAACTGATGGGTTGGGTGGGATCTCCTCAGGATGTGCCCCCAGACTCGCTGGCCGATCACCTGCCGAGGGTGACAGATCTGGCTTGCCTCAGCGATTACCTGCAAACCCATCCCGAGATTGCCGAGATCTGGTTTGCCCAACCGCATCTGGCCACTGCAGATCTGCTCCTCAACCTGCAATCTCTTCACCGCCCTCCCCTGCAGGTGCGTCTGCTGCCCGATATTCTTGCCTTTCTCACCGTGAACTTCAGTTTGCAATTGCTGGACGGCATTCCGTTGTTGACGCTTCAGCTCCTCCCCTCGAGCTACTGGCCTAACCGTTTTCTGAAGCTGGGGGCTG
>JAAUUJ010000054.1 GCA_012030715.1 Synechococcaceae cyanobacterium SM2_3_1
GCGTAGGTAAAACCACAACCGCTGGAGCCCTGGCCTGGATTCTGGCTGAACGTCACCCTGATCAACAGATCCTGACTGTCTCCATCGATCCGGCGCACTCCTTGGGAGATCTATTTGGGATGCCCCTGGGTCAAGAGCCCCGTTCAATCCAAGCCAACCTCTGGGGTCAGGAGATCGATGCAGAAGTGGTTCTGGATCAGTTTCGGCGCGATTATCTGGATGAAATTGCCGCCATCATGGCCGGAGACTCCACCGATATTGAGATCCAGTATGATCCGCAGGCCTGGAAACAACTGCTGGAAATGCCCCCACCTGGGTTAGATGAAGTGATGGCTTTACTGAGCGTCTTGGAGAATATGACAGCCGGGCATGCCGATCTGGTGATTCTTGACACGGCTCCCACTGGACACATGCTGCGGTTTTTAGAAATGCCAGAAGCTCTGGAAGGGTGGGTCAGTCTGGCCCTGAAGTTGTGGCTCAAGTACCGCGATGTGATCGGTCGCCCCGAGTTGGCCCAGCGACTGCGCACCTTGCTTAAGCAGGTTCGTGAACTACGACAGCAACTCTCGGATCCCTCCTTCCTCTGCTTCATCCCTGTGTTCAACCCCGAACAGGCGGTCCTGGCGGAAACACAACGGTTATTGCAGACCCTGGATCAGCTGCAGATCCCCCACCCCTATGCCGTCCTCAACCGCATCTGGCTTGATCCCTCAGACGCCTTTGGTCAGGCAATCAGTCAGCGTCACCAGCAGCTGATTGAGCAACTCCCCCAGCGGTTGCCCCAGGAAACTCTGATCCCGATTCCGTTTCTGGCGAATCCGAGTTTAGATGAAATCGGTCGATTGCTCGTAGCCCCAGCCTGAACTGAGTTCCTGCCCTTCAGGGTTTTCCGCCTCCGGTCATGAAGTATAGACTGTTCTACAATCTGATGAGCAATCCTGCAGATTCAGGATCAACCTACATTGATCCACTTCACTTCACCCGGAGGTATGCCTGTGCTGGTCGGAATTGCCCGCATTTTTACCAAAATTACCTACCTTTTGCAGGAAACACTCCTGGGGCTGCGCCGAGGAGGCTGGTTAAATTGGGCAGCAGTCAGTACCCTCACCGTCTTGCTTTTCCTGGTTGGGATCAGTTTGGAACTGTCCTGGGGAGTCGACGCAACGGTGGAGTCGTTAGGGACACAGCTGGAGATCTCCGTTTATCTGGATCAGGAGACTCAGGGAGCAGAACTCCAACCCACAGTGGAAGCGATTCCGCATGTTCAGGAAGTCCGCCTGATCCCACGGGATCAAGCCTGGAAAGAACTGCTTCAGGATATGGGGATCACCGATCAAGATGCCTGCAGGGTCAATTGGGCGATAATCCTCTGGTGGATGCCCTCAGGGTACGGGGTGAGTCGGCTGACACCCTGGATGGCATTGCCAGTCAGGTCAAGCAACTTTCTGGCGTGGATGAGGTTCACTTTGGGGATGACGTTGTCTTTCAACTGGATCAACTGCAGGATTCGCTCAAAATCGGATCTTTAACCATCACCGGGGTGCTCTCCTTAACCACTGTGGCTGTGATCACCACTACCATTCGCTTGATTGTCATGGCCCGCCGCCGCGAGATCGAGGTGATGCAACTGGTGGGGGCTACGGCCATCTGGATCTACCTTCCGTTTATCTTACAGGGGATGTTTTTCGGTCTGGTGGGCTCTGCTGGGGCCTGGGGCTTGATTCTAGGATCGCAGCAGGTGCTACAGGACTTACTCACCCGGTTAATTGCGCTTCCCTTCCTGGAGATTGGGCGAGGAGGAGATTGGCATCAGGTGATGTTGCCTCTGGTGCTGGTGGGCATGGGCTTGATGATGGGCACCACCAGTAGCCTGATCGCGGTCAGGAAATCAACCCTGCGATAGCTCCTGGGTTCCATCCCAGCTGGCCAGAGATTAGGAGATACAAGGGTTCCCCTTCTCCTCTAGGATCGCTGTAGTTGCATAGGGTTCCCGAGGCATATTGTGATTGACTTAAAATTGCTACGCGAGCAACCTGATCAGGTGCGAGACCTTCTCTCTCGCCGTCAGGATCCGATCGACCTGGATGGCATTCTCAATCTCAATGAACAACAGCGACAGCTAGAAACCCAACGCTCACAACTGCAGTCAGAAAGCAACAGCATTGGCAAACAGGTGGGTGAAGCCATTCGCTCCGGTGTCGATCCCAAAGGCCCTGAAGTGGCCGCTCTGCGGGGGAAAGGGACCCAGCTTAAGGACGAGATATCCCAACTGGAACAACAGGAGCGAGATCTGGGGGATCAGTTAAAACGCCTGCTACTCGACATTCCCAACCCCCCACAACCCCTGGTGCCCCTAGGCAAAAGTGAAGCGGAAAACGTTGAAGTGCGCTGCTGGGGGGAGGAATTCAAACCCGCACATCCCGTCCTGGCGCACGATGACATGGCCGAAAAATTAGGCATTCTGGAAGTGTCGCGGGCTGTAAAGGTGGCCCAGAGTCGGTTTGTTGCTATCAAAGGGTTGGGAGCCGCGTTGGAACGTGCCCTGATCAGCCTGATGCTGCAACGGCACATTGAGGCAGGGTATACAGAGGTGCTCCCTCCCCTGCTGGTGAATACCGAAACGCTGCAGGGCACTGGACAACTGCCCAAGTTTGCCCAGGAAAGTTTTAAGTGTGCCGAGGATGATCTCTGGTTGATCCCCACCGCTGAGGTGCCCCTCACCAATCTCTATCGGGATGAGATCCTGGAGACCAGCCAGTTACCCCTGAAACTCTGCGCTTTCACGCCTGTTTTCGACGAGAAGCAGGCAGCTACGGCAAAGACACCAAAGGTCTGATCCGTCTGCACCAATTTAATAAGGTGGAGATGGTTAAGATCACCAGTCCAGAGCAATCCATCAGGGAACATGAGTTGCTGGTTCAGGATGCTGAGGCGATTCTCCAGATGCTGGAGCTGCCCTATCGGGTGATTGAGTTGTGTACGGGCGATCTGGGTTTTTCCGCCAGTCGTTGTTATGATCTGGAGGTTTGGTTGCCTTCCTCGGGTCGCTACCGTGAGATCTCAAGTTGTTCAAATTGCTGGGATTTTCAGGCGCGGCGCGCCAATATTCGTTGCAAAGAAGCTGGCCAGAAGGGGACACAGTTTGTGCATACCCTCAACGGTTCAGGGCTGGCGGTTGGTCGCAGCCTGGCAGCAATTCTGGAAAACTATCAGCAACCCAATGGCCAACTGAAAATCCCGAGTGCTCTACAGCCTTACCTTTCTAACTCCAGCTTCGAACATCCCGGGATCGTGACGTCAATCTAAGCCTTTAGCTGGCAAATGTACCCGAAACCAGTGCCGTAACCGCGACCAGTCCCCCAATCAACCCCAGTGCAAGGATCCCAAGGATCAGGTAGTTGCGCTTTTGTGTTGGGTTAGGGGGCTCAGCCACATACATCTCAGGCTCAATCGCATAATTATTCAGGCGACCCCCATCTTCTACGACCACAGTGCGGTACTTCGGCATACTAGACTCCTATTTTCGTCTTACCTTAACTTATCAAGTAATGTAAATTTGTGTAAAGGGCCTGAGTTTGAGATCCAGAAATCAGGTTTTTAGCCTTGGATATCAGGCTCAATCAGTCCTGAGTGAAAATAGGGGGATCATGGCCCACCATCTTGGGGCCCACTGACCCAGACCGAGAGACGTACCACTAGAATAAAGACGGGCAAGCAGCTGACTCAACCCATGAATCATCCTTTGCGGGACCAGCTCATTGGTAATCGGTACCGTATTTCTCGATCCCTGAGCACAGGTGGCATGGGGCAGGTGTTTGAGGCCGCAGACACCCACCTGTTTGATCGCCGTGTTGCTGTTAAGATCCTGCACCAAAACTTGAGTGGTACCGACTCCCTCAGGAAGCGATTTCAGGCCGAAGCTCGCATCAGTGCCCTCCTGGGCCAGCACCCCTTAATCGTGAAGGTAACCGATTACGGTCTGTACATCGATCAGCCCTACATTGTCATGGAATTTCTGGGCGGTCCCCCGATTGTCGGCAACCCCCTGGATGAAGTGATCAACACGGGTCCACTGGACCTGCGCCGATCCATCCGACTTGCGCGGCAAATGTGTTCAGCCTTTCAATACGCCCACTCTTTCGTGGCAGAGCAGTCAGACTGCACGATTAGCGGCGTCATTCACCGCGATATTAAACCCAGCAATATCTTTATCCTGCGGGATGACACGATGGGTGAGACCGTCAAGGTTCTGGATTTTGGGGTGGCCAAGACCATTTCCGACGTTACCATGGCCCTGGGCACGCAAATGGGCTTCATCGGCACACCCGCTTATGCTTCTCCAGAGCAAATGCGAGGGGATCCCCTGGATTTTCGGGCCGATATTTACTCTCTGGGTGTGGTGATCTACGAGATGGTCACGGGGGAGCTGCCCCTGATCCCCAAGACGGAATCGTTTCCGGGCTGGTACGAAGCTCAGAATTACCAGCAGCCAAAACCGATGGATCCGCAGCAGGTGCCTCCGTCCCTGGGGGAAGTGATTAGGTCCTGTTTGGAGAAAGATCCTGACCGTCGTCCCAGCAGCATGGGTGAGTTGCGGACCCTGCTTAAGGGAGCCATGCAACGCTCGCTTTCCCACCTCAACCGTCAACAGACTGCTTCACGGCGTCAGCGAGATCCAGAGCTGCATCAGCTGGTTCGTCCTCTGGAAGTAGCTCTGGCCAGCCATAATGTTTCGCCTCATTTTCGGCTACGGCAACGGGATCTGCATATTCTCCTGGAATATCCTGTTTCCACCCTTCTGGATCGGCCCGCGCTTCTGGAGACCATCATCACGCTTCTGCAGCAACGACATCCCCATCCCCTCGATCGGGCGATTGTCTACGGACGACCTTTTCACCACTCCCGCCCAGAGTGGCAAGAAACCCTGCGCTTTGATCGTCTGGAAACGCTGGTTCCTCAATTGGCCACAGTCACTGCGGAAGCGGAAGCAGCCCTGAAGGCTGAACACCTGCTGTTGCCTTCAGATCCCCTGGAGGAATGGTTGGATCCTGCAGCTGCACTTGAAGAGGATCCGCCACCCCCCCGTCATTCCCATGGCCAGTGCAGAGATAGAGGAGGTTCATCTGGCGGCAGCAGAGCAATCAGCCTCAACCACCTCCCAGACGAGCACACGTGTGCATCTTCCCCTTTCTGATCTGGACCAACCCCAACTTCCTCATCTGGAATCCGAGGTCAACCTGTATGGCAGACTGCAGTGGCGAGCGTTGCTGGGTAGCCTGCCCTCCCTCACAGAACGGGTTCTGCAGGTGCAGGAGTGGAGTTTAGAACAGGGGGATTCCCTGCTTCAGGCTGTGCTGCCCGTAGAACTGAACCGGAGCATTATCGACATTGATCCTGATGCGATGGTCGCTTACCAGGCGGGCTGGGATGCCCTGATGGAGCGCAGTTTGCAGCAAGCACTCACCCAATTTCACTACGCACTAAATGTCGATGCCACCTTTGCCGAAGCCCAGGTAGGGTTGGGGGTGACCTACGCCCAACAGGGCTATCATGAACAGGCCTTGATCGCTCTCCAATCAGCTCTGAGACTCGATCCCTCCTGTGCAGAGGCTCAAGCTTATCTTGGCGACCTTTACCTGGAGCGGCAGGAAGTGGCAGCGGGTGTGCAATTATTGCAACAGGCGCTAAGTCTCAAGCCCAGGCTGACTCAGGCTCATCACCAGTTGCTTAAAACCCTGGTTAAACAGGGACAATTAGATGAAGCCATCCAGCATTACTTAAACTCGCTACAGCAAGTGCCTCAGCTGATCAATCTGCGGGCTTCCATGTCTCAGATCATCCTGCTACATGTGCATGACCTCTTGCAACAGGGTCGGGGTTCCGAAGCCGCTCAGTTATTGAAGAAGGCTGTGGGGTTGAATAGCAACGATCCTTTACTCCATTGTTATTTAGGATTTGCTCTCACGGTCAGTCGCTCTCGTCTTGACTGGCAGGATGCCCTCACAGAATTTCGCATCGCGGGTCGTCTGCAGCCCAGCTGGTTAGAGGTTCAACTGGGAATGGGAATTGTCTATCATCGCCTTCACAACTTCAAGGCAGCCCTGAACTGCTACCGAATAGCCCTGGAACTCAATGCTCAACATCTGGCTGGACGCTATCTTCTGGCCATCACCCTTTACCGTCAGGGGGAACTGCAAGCAGCCCTATCGGAGCTACGCACCGTGCTAGAGCGAGATCCTGAGTTCAGTGAGGGGCGGGTCAGCTGGGGATTGGCACTCATCCAGGCTGGTGGGTTAGATCAAGCCCTGCAGGCATTTGAAATGGTCCTATCTCAAGCAAAAAGTGCGATTCCGGAGGCGCATGTGGGTAAAGGAAGTGTGCTGCTGACCAGAGGTCTGTCTACAGCTGCCCAGCGTTGTTTTCAATCTGCTCTGGATCTGCAGCCCATGCTAGCGGTTGCCCATGCGGGGATCGGGCTGAGTTACTTATATCAATCCCCAGGACTGGAACTGCCCTCAGAGTGGGAACTGGCCAGGTCCAAGTTTGAAATGGCTCTTCAAATCACCCCGGATACTCCCGAAGCCTTTCTGGGGTTAGGCATGATTGAGCGGATGCGGCGCAACCAGATCGCAGCAGTGGAACATTACCGATCGGCGCTACGGGGCAACCTGAGTTATACGGAAGCCCATTATTTGCTGGGGTTAAGTCTGGCGGAACAGGGATTGCTGGAAGAGGCCTTGATTGCAGCACAGACAGCCCTTCACCTCAATCCTCATCATCAAGAGGCCCGCAGCCTGCTACAGTCTTTACAAAAATAAGTTTCTCCCTCTACTTGGCCCGCCGTCTCCGCAAGCGCGGGGTAGTCTTGGCCAGCTGACTGGAGACCAGGTCCACAATGGTCTGAGCCGCGCCGGAGGATCCCCCCAGTGCCCGCAACTGCTCACGCATCACTTCTCTTTTTTGAGCGTTTTTCAATAATTCAGCTGCCTTTTGGGCAACGTCCACGGGTTTTAATTCCCCGCGCAGTTCAGGGACAACCTCCGCTCCAGCCCAAATGTTGGGCCAGGCCAGCAATCCCAGCCAGCGACTGGCAAACCAGTTGATCCAGCGGGCAAACTGGCTGCCCACCAGGGGTAACCGCGTGAGTAGCCCCGGGAGTCCATCCCAAGCCCGCATGGCATCCAGTTTATTTAATGGGATCAGGACCAACATGGGAACCCCCAGGCGAGCCAGCTCAGCAGTATTGGCACCGATGGTGGTAATACAGAGATCGCAATTGGCCAGGACAGAGTAGGCAGGGAACGAGGTCCAGAGATGCACCACCGTCCCGTAGGGAGTGACGAACTGAGCCCCCAGGTTGGTCTGTTCCAGCACTGCGGAAGTTCCTGTCACCAGCGCAATATCTGGGTTGGTCTTGGGGAGGGCATAACTGGCCAGCTGTCGGGCACTCAAGGTCGGAGCGACAGGCACCACAAATGTGGTTTGAGGAATGAGTTGGCGCAATTCATCTGCAATGGCCAACCCTAGGGGAACTCCCAAAGATAACTTGGCAGGTTTCGACCCTGGCAAAATCCCCACCTGGAAATGGGTTCGTCCCTTTTCGGTCAGACGTCGCCAGCCTCTGGGCAGCAACAGGACATCGCTCATCCCCGGGCGAATGGCGCCAGGGATCGTTGAGTCTTCAATCAGCCCTTGTGGGGAGGAGTTACTCAAGAGCGGTCCATTGGCCTGATTCTGGGGCATGGTGGGGGTGCTGGTCGTTCCGGAAGTTGCCCAACCAGGAATGGGCAGACCAGGAAGATAGGTGGCACTGGCCACGCCATCCACCATCAGATCTCCCACTACTACCATTTTTTTCTGCCAGCGGTGTCCAAACAACAAATGGCGACCGTATTTCTTTTTGATGGCTTCGGTCCGCACGGCAAAAGCATCGATCCATATCCGCCAGCGAGGCTCATGCTCCGCGTAAACCACCACGCGATACCCCAGCCGCTGCCCTACGAACATGGCAAAAAATTGATCTCCCCCCAGAAAGATTACGACTCCCCGAGGAGCCCAGTCCCAGGCTTCTTCCGTCTGACCCGTGAGCAGAAAAGCCCAAAAATAATCCACATCCTGAACTCGATCCATATCCAGGTAAGTTTCGATGAGGCGACGTTCTTGCCCGGAAGCATGGGGACAGGGGCAGAGCATTAACGAGAGGCGGGCCTGCGGAATGCGCTGGCGCAGTTCCAAAACAACAGGTCTTACCCAGGTTGTCAGCTCACCAGGGCCATTGGAAAGAATGAGGATGTCGTAGGGATTTGCCCCTTCGTTAACAAGTGCGGACATGAGAACTCATCGCCATGCAATGCAGATTACCTCATCATTCCAGGAGCTGCGATCCCGAAAGATAATTTTTCGTCTGCCCAAGGAGGAAAGCACTAGCTATTTCCCCCTGACAGCCTAGGGCTATTGTAGGGTGCGAACGGTCCTGGGGATCAGATTCGCCCTAACTCGATACGGCACTGCAAGGCCGCGAGGAAGTAGCTCGATCCTGACCACCCCGCCGTGACTGTACTTCCAGATAAACTAGCAGCGCATTAATATCAGCGGGACTTACCCCCCCAATTCTGGCCGCCTGTCCCAGCGTTAAAGGACGGATTGCAGCCAGTTTTTCACGGGCTTCTTTGGACAGGGTTGTGATCTCGGCGTAATTGAGCCCTGAGGGCAAGCTGCGGTGATACTGGCGGCTGATTTGATCAATCTGGATCTGCTGCCGTTGAATGTAGCCTCTGTACTTGACAGCAATCTCTGCAGCTTCTTTCTCCCAGGAGGTGAGGTGGGGGTGTCCCAGCCCCTGCTCCTCTAGGTGAGCATAGGTCAAGCCGCTGCGCCGCAGCAGTTCCGCAAGGGTGGCCGATCCTTTGATCTTCTGGCCATTCATCTGACTGAGGGCAATGCCAGCAGGATCATGGGCTTTCACCCGTTCAGATTCCAGTCTCTCAATTTCGGCCTGGATGCGTGACTGTTTTTGCTCAAAACGTTGCCAGCGCGGAGCATCAATCAAGCCGATCTCATATCCCAGAGGGGTCAGCCGCTGATCAGCATTATCAGAGCGAAACACCAAACGGTATTCGGAACGGCTGGTCAGCATCCGATAGGGTTCATGCAGCTCTTTAGTGCAGAGATCATCGATCAAGGTCCCGATGTAACTGGACTCCCTGGGGAGAGTAAACAGGGGTTTGCCCTGAGCCCAACAGGCCGCATTAATTCCGGCAATCAGACCCTGTGCTGCCGCCTCTTCATAGCCGGTGGTGCCATTGATCTGACCGGCACAAAAGAGACCTGCCACCCGTTTGGTCATCAAGGTGGGGTAGCACTGTGTGGCTGGTAAGTAATCATATTCAACCGCATAGGCAGGGCGCAGCATCACACAGGACTCCAGGCCAGGCAGAGAACGCAGCATCTGGATCTGAACTGGTTCTGGCATGCCGGTAGAAAAGCCCTGGATGTAGAGCTCAGGAGTATCCCGCCCCTCCGGTTCGATAAAGATCTGATGGCTATCCTTATCGGCGAAGCGTACGATCTTATCTTCAATACTGGGACAGTAGCGGGGGCCTTTGGCATCGACCCAACCGCCATACACAGGGGTCAAATGCAGATTTTCTCGGATAATCCGGTGGGTTTCTGGGGTGGTTCGGGTGAGGTAGCAGAGCAGCTGCTCTCGCTCAACCCAGGCTTGCGGATCAAAGCTAAACCAGCGCAGGTCTGGATCTCCAGGCTGGGGTTCTAATCCCGTGAAGTCAACACTGCGGCGATCAACCCGTGCGGGCGTTCCCGTCTTCAGACGTCCCGTCTCAAATCCGAGCGTCTGCAGCGTTTCTGTGAGACCCTCAACCGCAAACTCCCCGGCCCGTCCTGCAGGCTGCGAGTGGCGACCAACCCAGATCCGCCCCCCCAGAAAGGTTCCTGTGGTCAGGATCAAGGAGCGGCAGGCAAAGGTGACTCCGAAGTGAGTTTGCACCCCCAGAATGTCATCGTGGGTGCCCAGGACCAGATCGGTGACTGTGCCTTCTCGTAGATAGAGAGAATCCTGGGTCTCCAGAACCCGCCGCATCTGACGTGCGTATTCCCGTTTATCGGTTTGAGCCCGCAACGCCCAGACAGCTGGTCCACGGGAACGATTCAGGACTCGCTTTTGCAGATAAGTCTGATCGGTAACTCGACCGATCTCCCCCCCCAGGGCATCAATTTCGTGCACCAGCTGGGATTTTGCTGGCCCCCCCACCGCTGGGTTACAGGGCTGCCAGGCGATCTTATCCAGATTGAGCGTCAGCAACAGAGTCCGACACCCCAGCCGAGCTGACGCCAGCGCAGCTTCGCAGCCAGAGTGACCGCCACCCACCACAATGACATCAAAGTGATCTAGAAAGGGCTGTGGAGCAGTCAGCATAAGCAAGGACAGGGCGGTTAAGACCGCTGAGAAGACGGCTAGACAGAGGTCAGGACTGGCTGAGTTCGTTTGACGATGACTCGATCAATGAGACCGTACGCTTGGGCCTGATCAGGGGTGAGAAAGTGATCTCGATCCGTATCCCGTTCGATTCGTTCCAGGGGTTGACCTGTGTGATGAGCCAATAGCTCATTCAGGGTGCGTTTGATATAAAGAATCTCGTTGGCTTGAATTTCAATATCGGTTGCAGGTCCCTGAGCTCCCCCCAGAGGCTGATGGATCATGATCCGTGCGTGAGGAAGGGCAATCCGCTTGCCTGTAGCCCCACCGGCCAGGAGAAAAGCACCCATGCTGGCGGCCAGGCCAATGCAGATGGTGGAGACATCCGGTTGAATATGCTGCATGGTGTCGTAGATGGCCATACCCGCATAGACAGATCCCCCTGGGGAGTTGATATAAAGGAAGATGTCTTTCTCAGGATCTTCAGATTCTAGGTAAAGCATCTGCGCCACGATCAAGTTGGAGATGGTGTCATCCACCTGAGTGCCCAGAAAGATGATCCGATCCCGTAGGAGCCGCGAGTAAATATCAAATGCTCGTTCACCCCGAGCTGACTGTTCAATCACAGTGGGTATCATGCCACGTTCCTGTGTGTCCCGTAAGTTCTAATATTCTAGTCCAGGTCTTTACCTGTCGTCCTGGCCATACCCCAGCAATGCCGACCGTCTACTCCCTTCTCCCCTTCCCCACCTCGCCTTCTGAGGATGTTCTCAAAGGAGAACGACTGGATCGCTGGGTGGCACAACAGCTCCCTGATCTCTCCCGATCTCATGCGCAACGACTGATCGAACAGGGACAGGTATGGGTAAATGGCGTGGTTTGTTTAGAGAAAAAATACCCTTTACAAGCTGGGGATCAGGTTGAAGTTTCTATCCCAGCCGCCACACCGATCAATCTGCAACCTCAAGCGATCCCTCTGGATATTCTCTACGAGGATGAGGATCTGATCGTGATCAATAAAGCCAAGGGGATGGTGGTGCATCCGGCTCCTGGTCATGCGGAAGGGACCCTGGTTCATGCGATTCTGGCCCATTGTCCTTGTTTGCAGGGGGTTGGGGGAGAGCAGCGGCCCGGGATCGTGCATCGGCTGGACAAAAACACCTCTGGAGCGATGGTGATCGCCAAAACAGACTTTGCGCTCCAGCACTTACAGGTTCAGATCCAGGCGAAAACCGCACAACGGGAGTATGTAGGAATTGTCTTTGGGCGCCCTGCAACCGAAAGGGGGAGCATTGAGGCTCCGATTGGACGGCATCCTGCGGATCGCACACGCATGGCAGTGGTTCATCCACCGCGTGGTCGCTGGGCCCTTACCCACTGGCGGGTAATGGAGCGTTTAGGAAATTTTACGCGGGTCCATTTTTTGCTCGATACTGGACGCACCCACCAAATTCGGGTTCACTGTGCCCACATGGGCTGGCCGATTGCAGGAGATCCTGAATACACCTCTAGCAAACGCACCCCCGTCAAATTAACTGGACAAGCGCTACATGCCTGGCGACTGACATTTCAGCACCCCCGCCGAGGTGAGCAGATCCAGTGCGTAGCGCCCTACCCATCAGAGATCGATCGTCTTCTGCAGCGATTGCGACTGATCGGTGGGGCCTAATCGTCAGGTAAATTGTCCGGTGTAGGTGGGATCACCTCCAGAAGTTCTCCAGTTTCTGGATCAACCCTGACGGTCCCCAGTTGATTCAACTCCTCCAAGATCAATTCCCGCGTCTCAGCCTCAAAAGTGGTTTGATAGGCGTAAAGCCAAGTTGAGAAACGCACATTTTCGCTCAAAGGATTATTGATGATATTGTCTCCTAAATCCCGCATCCCCTGAGCGGATCCATGGCCAGCCGCCTCATACCAGTCTGCGGCATTATAAAATGCCTCTCTAGCCGCCACCTCATCCCCTAAAAACAGGAAGTAGATGATCGCAGCGCGGAAGTAAAGGGAAAATGCATTGGGATTATTGTCGGGCGTGATGAACTGTGCTCCCTTTTCCAGAATATCGACAGCTACTTCAGGTTGGGCGGCAGAAAAAGCTAATGCATAGGTGGCATAGAGATACGCGGGGAAGAAGAAAGGATCTTGATCGGTAATTTGATTCAAATAATCATCGGCTAAGGGATAGCCCACCTCAGATCTAGCCTGTGTGTCTCCCATGTATTGAATAAAATCCAGCCATAACCAGGAGGCGGCAAGATTCCGATACCCCATCAAGCTGAGACCCCGGGCAAAAAGGAATCCGGCCTCACGTCGTGTCTGATCCTCGACAACCGAGAGCTCCGAGGGACTACGATCCGCCAGCCATTGCATCAATGCCGCAGAAGTTAACAACCCCCCCGTCAACATCAGCGGCAATACATACTTCCGTAAAAAAACCATATTCGCCACCGTGAACAGCAGCACCCAATCGTTTATACACAATAATTCGAAGCTGTGGGGGAAACAAGTTCCGTTCCCAGCGCATCCTGAGGTTTTTGTTGACCAGGAAAGGGGGATCGGTTTGACCCCCTGGCGCAATAGTTATTCAGTAAAAAATTTAGCATAAGTAACTCAGCGATTCCACTCATGGGCGCAAAACCTCAGCTGGGTTGTAGCTCCTGAGATACTGTATTCAAGAGCTGGGACCTCGGGTGGTGCTGGGGGTCGAAAAGGCAGTCAGTTGTGCTGGGGTTACAGACTGGGAAGCCAGCAGAGAGATCGCCAGGCTGGTTTGCAGTAGCAGGGTTTCCGTGTACAAGAGCAACTCCTGGGGGTTTTGCGAAAAAGAGCTCATTTCTTCAGGGGTAAGACTGGGGAACAGACATTCTCTGGACATCACGAGATCAGGAGTGCAACTTAATGATTCTAGGAAGCCACTCAGACATCTCATGTGATAAATCTCACCTGCAAGGGGTGATCTCGCGCAACTTTGGGGGTGAGGGATCTCAATGGGAAGACGCGCTGCAGCGGTCAGATAAGATATTGTCTATGTCTTTAGCCCACGCACGCCCTCTGATCTCCGTTGTCCTCCCCTGCTTTAATGAGGCGGAAAATCTTGATGTACTTTTTCAAAGGCTAATCCCTGTCCTCGAAAGCCTGGGCACAGAGTTTGAGATCATCTGCGTGAACGATGGCAGCCGTGACAAAACCCTCTCGGAGCTACTTCGCTATCACCAGCGCTGGCCCGTGATCAAGGTATTGGATTTATCGCGTAACTTCGGAAAAGAGATCGCGCTCTCCGCGGGCATTGATGCTGCTTCTGGAGATGCAGTGATTCCCATTGATGCAGACCTGCAGGATCCCCCCGAACTGATTCAGGAGATGGTGGCCAAATGGCGGGAAGGATTTGATGTGGTCTATGCCGTTCGCCGTACTCGTCAGGGGGAAAGTTGGCTCAAGCGGATGACTGCTGACTGGTTTTACCAGGTGATTGATCGCCTGAGTCGGGTGCCTATCCCTCGCAATACCGGGGATTTTCGTTTAATGGATCGGCGAGTTGTGGCTGCGGTGAAACAGATGCGAGAGCGAACTCGCTTTATGAAAGGCATTTTTGCCTGGGTGGGGTATCGACAGGCCGCCATTTACTATGACCGCTCCCCCCGCTATCAGGGGCACTCGAAGTGGAACTACTGGCGGTTGTGGAATCTAGCCCTGGAGGGAATCACCTCCTTTAGCTCGTTACCTTTACGCATCTGGAGCTACATCGGTGTTTTCATTTCTTTCCTGGCTTTTCTCTATGCTTGTGTCCTGATCACCCGCACGCTGCTTTTTGGTGTAGATGTGCCTGGCTACGCGTCTCTGGTGGTGATCATTCTCTTCTTGGGGGGAATCCAGTTAATCAGCCTCGGCATTATTGGCGAATATATCGGACGAATCTTTGAGGAGGTGAAAGCACGACCACTCTACCTGATCCGACAGCAGTATGGGTTTACGGCTCAGACTAACGGGGATCCTCCCTTAAAGCAGGCTGAGCCAAATCAGATGATTTCCGGATCCGAAGAGGGTTCGCTAAACTAAAGTTTTGTCTGCTTACATAGTGTTGAGTTAGATCTGCTGGCCTCCAGGATAGAAACCATGTCAAATGCCAAAGGACGTGCTCTGAAGCCAGATCCATTGCTGGGCCGAATGATAGGGGATCGGCAGCGCTACCGCCTGGACAAGTGCCTGGGGGGAGGAGGCATGGGGGTGGTCTACCAGGCCATGGATCTATCTCTAGGTCGTACGGTAGCGTTGAAACTCTTAAAAAGTGATCTAGGGGATCATGAAGATCTGCGTAAGCGATTTGAGCGAGAAATAACGATTTCAGCTGCCCTCGACAGTGAGCACATTGTGCAGGTAACCGACCACGGGGTCATGGATGACTATCCCTTTTATGTCATGGAACTTCTACGCGGCCAGAGCCTGGGAGATCTACTGCGACAGGAAGGGCGCTTGTCGTTAGTTCGTGGAATCCGCATCGCTTTACAGATCTGCGCTGGGCTGCGGGTTGCTCACAAGGGCATTACCCTCTGGCGGGAAGGGGCAACCACAGCGGAGTGTATTCGTGTTGTCCACCGGGATCTCAAGCCGGACAACGTCTTCCTGGTTCCTCATGAGATTATGGGGGAAATGGTCAAACTGCTGGATTTTGGTATCGCTAAAATTCGCAATGAACAGTTGACCATGACCAACCTGACGAGCATGGGCAGCTTTCTGGGGACCTGTCGCTATGCCGCTCCTGAACAATGGCGGGGGGATGAGGACATTGATGGCCGTGCGGATATCTATTCCCTGGGCTTCATTCTGTACGAGATGTTTAGTGGCACCGATCCCTTTGGTTTGCACTCAGATATCCGTGGAGTCAACCCCACCTCTTGGTTAACAGCCCATGCATTTACCGAGCCTACCCCACTTAGGCAATTGTCCAGCTGTCAGTCTCTCCCCCCATTACTGGATCAGATTATTCTTCGCTGTTTGCAGAAAGATCCAGCTGATCGTTATGCCACCGTCGAGGATCTGAGTTTAGATCTCCAGGCCCTTCTGGATCAAGACATCATTTCTCCCCAGTCCTTAGATCCTACGCAGGTTGATCGGCGTCAGGCGACCACTCCTGCTCCTGGCTCTCCTAAAAATGGGGCTCCTGAGCGCGTCAACAAACCATCCTCCACCCCTGCTTCGATCAATAGAGTCCCCTCAGTGGGTTCACCATCTACCCATCAAATCACCAGAGCAGATCGCACCCAGGCCACCACGCCTTCTCCCCGCAAACCCAGCTTTAAATCGGAAACCCAACCCCTTCCAGCTTCTGGGGGCACAGCGGTCAATGTTCAACCTGCAAAGGCTGGGAATAATTCGGCCACCTCCACGACAGTGGAACCTTCTGCTGAGGTCAAGCACTCACCTCCACCCCAGCAGGGGCAAAAGTCCCCTCCATGGCAACGCTGGAGCTTGGTGGTCGCCGGTACTTTACTCGTGGCGGGTCTGGGGGGAACCTTCTGGCTGATGCGTCCCTCCTCACAACTGCAGGAAGCTCGCAGCCATGCCGGGCAGGGGGATCTCCTCAGTGCGATCACCACAGGTCAAAGGGTGCCGAAGACCAGTCCTGACTATGAGGCTGCCCAGGCGCTTGTCAGCCAATGGCAACTGGAACTAGCTCTGGGGGCTGCAGCCACAGGAGATTTGATCACCGCTATCACCCGTGGTCAGGAGATCACCAGGGAGCAGCCTGCCTATGAAACGGTGCAACCCCTGCTGGCGGAATGGATTTTTAAACAAGCCACCAACGATATCCAGTCTCAAGATTTCAGCCGTGCCAAGGCTTTTCTCACCCAGGTGCCAGAAAATCAGCCCATGACCCCTCAGGCAAGTGAGCTGGCTACTGCATTAAGTCAACTTGAGCAAGCCCAGTCCCAGTCCAGCGAGGGCAGCTTTCAAGACGCCATTGCCACGACCTATGCAATTGATCCCAATGGTTTACTGGGGGCTGCAGCCGAGCAAGTCATGTGTGAGAGTCTGGCGGCATTGTTAGATCGGGATTTTCGCAATAACGTTGATCTTCCTGCTGAACCGGGTAAGTTACCTCCTCTGTTTGAAAATTACCGTCTGAGTGACTGCACCAGTCCCACCCTGACCATCGGGACGGATATGATTCGTTTAGAGGATCGCGGCGATAATAATCTCAAACTGAATGCCCTGGTGATGGGAGGCTTTGTCTGGACACAGTTACCCGAACCCGCCCGCATCCGCCTAGGCCAGGGAGAGATCCATGTGGAATTTTTTGAACAGGACCAGATGGTGTTTCGCGTTGTCATTACCCAACCTGCTCAGATCGGTGCTGGCGCGGAACAGTTGGAGGCCATGTTAGCTTCGATGCGTATCCAGCGCACTTAACCTCGCACAGACAGGATCCATGTTTACAGGATTAATCCAAAGGTTGGGAACTCTGACCTGGCTCAGTCCCTCACGGTTGCAGATCGAATGTCAGGCTTTGAATACCCGAATCGAGATCGGAGATAGTATCGCCGTGGATGGGCTCTGTTTAACAGTTACTGAGGTGCTCCCCCAGGGCTTTTGTGCTGATGTTTCTCCAGAAACACTGAATCGCTCTACGCTGGGCAAACCAACCTCCGGCAACTGGGTTAATCTGGAGCCTTCCCTGCGCGTGGGAGACAAGATCGGTGGTCACTTCGTCAGCGGTCATATTGATGGCGTCGGTCAGTTTCTAGCTCAACAAGCCTCGGGTGAGGCCTGGATCTTGACGTTTCGTGTGCCCGAGAGCATTGGACGCTATCTGGTCCAGAAAGGAAGCGTCGCCATTAATGGGGTGAGTTTGACCCTCTCAGATCTGCGGGAGGAAGGTAACTGGTTTCAGGTGGCCGTCATTCCCCACACCTACCACTCCACCAATCTCTGCCGCCTGCAGCCTCTGGATAATGTCAATGTCGAAACCGACATGCTGGGCAAGTATGTAGAAAAGTTCCTGCGCACTGGGATCGCTCCTGCCCATGCAGTGGACTCCCTTTCACTGGAGTTTCTGGCCGAACATGGTTACACCTAGTTACTGCTCCTCAGGGGTTACCGAACCTATGGAGATTTGTTCATAGCGAGGATGCAGGATCACCATATACAGATCATGGCGGTATTCCGGATCAGAATAAAGGGACTGAATTTCTTGCCAGGTTTGGAGAGCCTCTAGTTGTCGCTGTTGCAGCAGGTGATGCAGATAGGGCAGTTCACTATTGTGAGACAGAGTTTTGTCAAGTAAACCTCGCAGAACCTGGATGTCCTGAACAACCCCCAATTGCTCCTGAAGGGTTTTTAATTCCTGCAGCCAGAGATGAAAGGCTTCCCCGTAGTATTCCGCAAAAAATTCACACTGATAGCGCACCTGCTTACAGGTTTTGCGCAGATCATGGAGTAGAGCACTCACTTCTGGAGATAGCGGAGAGGTCAGATCTGCAGAGGTCAGCAACCAGCCGGGGTGCAACAGCAGATGGGAAAGCAAAGGCGTGAGCAGTTCCGGTAGGGTGGACAGCAATGGAAAGGCGGCCTGAGATCGAAAGGTGGGGTGATCCAGCCAGGAGGAGTAGGTGGTTTCCAACTCCGGGAACGTTTGATCTAAAGTCTTACGGGTTTGGTCAACCGCCTTGCGCCGCCGCTGCTGCAGTTTCTGTAAGAGTTGATCCACGAGGTTCTGTTCTGTCTCAGGTAGCTGGGGATAGATATTGGTGCGTAGATCCTCCAGCAGGACATCTAGATCCCGTTGCTTGCCTAATCGGGAACGAAGCGACTTAAACTGCTTCCGCCGAGCTGCCTTCGGTAACTGTAGGGATTCTTTAAATACCTGTAGGGCTGTAGTTAGGCGGCGCAAGGCCACCCGCATCTGATGCAGATCTTCTGGATTGCGATCTTTGATGACCTTGGGTTGGTTTTTCCGCAGCTGCCGATACTGATGGGCCAGGATTTCGTAAGCCTGACTGCCCAGCGTAAGTGGTACATCATCCGCCCTCAGCCTCGACCGAGTCATTGGTTGAGATCCTTGCATGCTTCAACTCCCAGCAGCATCCTTCAAATGTATCTTAACCACTTCTTAACTTTAAGTCCAGAGGATCTTTACACTTCGGATTACGCTTGTGCGTCGATCGCCTCAGGTGAGCAGCAACAGGCCCAGCCCGAGCAGGAAGATCAGGACCAGCTGTCGAAAGCGGTGGGGATCGAGAAACTGGGAACAATATAGGCCGGTGCCAATGCCCAAACCCACGGCAGGCAGGCAGAGAAAAAACAAACGCCAGATCTCGGGTGTGTAGCTCCCCTGCGCCCATCGACTCAGGAGAATACTGCCCGTGGTGAGCAGAAAAAAAGCCTGCAGATTACTCTTAAAAGTGGTGGGATCCCAGCGCTGGCACTGGGCATAGATCACCACCGGTGGTCCTCCCACATTGCTGGCTCCGGTCAGTAGCCCCGACAGGCTGCCGAAGAGATAGGCCCAGGAGGGATGGAGCAGCGGTGGTAACTGGGGTTGGAGCAGGGCGTAACTGGAATAGCTGATCAAGACCAGCGCCAATCCTGTTCTCAGCAGATCTTCTGCCAGAAATTGAGCGGTGAACACGCCCAGAGGAATGGTACAAAGGGATGCCAGCGTCAGGCGCACAATAGGAGCCAATTGAAATTGCTGGCGATAAGACCAGAAAAGTGTGGCTGTGACGACTGAGGAGATCAGGGTAACCAGGGACAGGGTAGAGCGGATGCTCAGGACCAGTTGTAGCAAAGGGACTGCGACTAAGCCAAATCCAAACCCGGACAACCCCTGGGTCAAGGCGGAACCGAAAACAATCACAAAAACAAAAACCTCTGGAGGGGTGCCCATACCCGCATCAATGTTGCAGAGAGAGGATTTGCTGGTAGGTGTTGCTGCGGTACCAGCGATCAATTTCCCGAGCTCTCAGCACCGGAACGGGATGGCTATGTCCGGCCTGATGCAGTTGTTTTAGTTGCAGCTGCCATGCGTCCTCATCCAGATCGGCGTAGGTGCGCGCCTGCTCCAGAAAAGCATCGACATTCAACTGGCTGGCCAGCTTTGGAGATCCCCCACAGAGTTTCATGAGCACCGAAGCCACCGTGCGGGAATTTTGGGCCACCAGCAATGCGGCTCGATCACAGGTGAATTCGGCACATTGCATCCAATGCATAAGCTGATCCTGCATCGTCTGTTGGAACAGGCCCCCCAAAGGGATCAGTGCGGCTGACAGCATTAAGAGGTTGGCCAGGGTCAGATAAACCCCATGATTGCACTTGAGATGTCCTAGTTCATGGGCCAGAACCGTCTGGATTTCCTCGGGTTCCAACAGATCCAGAAGGGAGGTATGGAGCACAATAAAGGGCTGCTTGCCCCGCATCGCAAACGTATAGGCATTGGGCACTGGATGCTGACGCACGTACAGTTGAGGTACCTCCAGATCCAGAATCCGACAGGCATCGATCAACAGTTGATGCAGATCCGGTAGCTGTTTCTCCCCCACTTGAATGCTGGAGGCAATGTTGTCCAGGTAAAGCATCTGTTCTGCTGTCGGCCCCAGGATATTTTGAATCAGAAATCCCATCCCTGGCAGCTGTTGCAGAGAGCGGGTTGCCTGCAGATCGATGGGGTGACGAAATTGATCGGCTCGCAAGCCATAGAGGATACGCGGGGATGAATTCAGCATTTACATGATCCCAAAAAGTATGATGGGCAACCCTCTCCCATTATGGATCAGGGCTCTGCAGGCTGCGGTTACAAAGTTAAGTGAGCTTCTCGTAGCAGCGAGTCGTGATTAAGTAGGGATGAAAGACCTCTAGAAAATATGTTTGCAAGCAGGAGAAGAATCGCTTGATCAGGGCAGGATCATCCTGATGAAAGGGAAATTCCTGATAAAATCCCTTAAAGAAATACCAGTTGAGTATGATCTTTCCGGGTGGGGCGAGTAAGCGGTGAAAGTGCAGGAGCTGTGCCGTCGGATCCGGAAGATGTTCCAGCACATCCAGACAAATAATCGTGTCATAGGCTGGAGACTCTGGCAGTTGCGCCGGACAGATGACCTTTGTCTCCAGGCCCAGATGTCGGGCTCTCAAGTTGACAAAATCTCGATGCAGGGGATTGAGATCCCAGAAGATGACCTTCTCCACGCGGGGATTCAGGGCTGCAGCCAGGGTATGGGTACCAATGCCACCCCCAAAGTCCAGGACACGACCGCAGGCAAACCGATCCACCAGACGCAATGTATCCCCAATATAGTCACGACTGCTCAGGTGCCAGGCCGCCAGGTCCAGAATGTGCAGTTCTCCCACCTGATCCTGATAAAACTGCTGAGCCTGCTCCCAGTCAAAATCTCGGTGTCCCATCTCCGCCAGCTCTGCCTGACTGGTGGCCAATTTGTCATCTAGAGACTGAGAGTTGACCTGGAGAAACTCCTGCAGGTGTGAGCGTAAATCAAAGGCATCTGACCAGTAGGCTTGTAAATAGTCAGAGGTCGGGGGAGCAATCACGATTTCACCCAAGCAATACAGAACATGATCGACAGGAGAGTCCTGCAGCAACTAGAGTAGCGCAAGGGTTGAGATCATCTGCTGCACTGATCGTTGCCTGGGCTTGGTGGTAGGGATGAAACTTTTTTACAATTGATAAAGCAGTCTCTCAGGCAACAGTCGATGGCACTCTTCGGATTTAGTAAAAAGGCTAGTTTACCCACCCCCGATCAAGCTCTGCCTGGTCGGCCTGAGCCTATGCCCGTGACCAATCAGCACTTTGTCAATGGCAATCCCCTGCAGCCCCCCTTTCCCGAGGGAATGGAACTGGCCCTGTTTGGCATGGGCTGTTTTTGGGGCGCTGAGCGTAAATTCTGGCAGCTGCAGGGAGTCTTTTCCACTTCTGTGGGCTATGCTGGAGGGCTAACCCTCAATTCCACCTATCGGGAAGTGTGCACAGGTTTAACTGGACATAACGAAGTGGTTAGAGTTGTTTTCGATCCGCAAAAGATCTCCTACCTGGAGCTGCTGAAAGTCTTCTGGGAGAGCCATGATCCCACCCAGGGAATGCGTCAGGGTAATGATGTCGGAACCCAGTATCGCTCGGGTATCTATGTTTACAATTCGGACCAGCGAGCTCAGGCGGAAGCAACTCAACAGTCTTACCAGGAAGCCCTGAAAAAAGCAGGCTATGGTGGCATCACCACCGAGATCCTGGATGCCCCTGAGTTTTACTATGCCGAAGACTATCACCAGCAGTACCTGGCCAAGAATCCAGGTGGCTATTGTGGTCTGGGAGGAACCCAGGTGAGTTGTCCCCTGCCCACCGGAGTATCTGCCAGCTAAGCCGCTCTACCTGTTGCTGCTGCTCCTGTGTCAGGATAGCCACCAGTAGGTAGCTGAGAGGCCAGGAGCATGATGCCTTTACTTGATCTGTGGTTGCAGCTCTCACTCCCCGAGAAAGTTTCAACCCCCTTCTTGTCGCACCCAGAGAGCCCTCCACTGATCATCAGCCAGGGTTACACCGTTGTCAGGGGATCGGGACAGGTAAAACAAGAAGCCCGATCGGTGAGTTCTTTTCGAGGGATTCGTCTAACGGGGATTGGGCAGGTTAGCGTTCGTCAAACGGGTCAGGAAAGCCTCTCGGTCGAGGCGGAAGACAATATTCTCCCTCTCCTACAAACCAAGGTAGTCAATGAAATCTTGATCCTGGACGTGCGGAATAATACAACAATTCAACCCACAGCTCCGATCCGGTATGACATTGAAGTGAAACAGCTAGATCAGCTGCAGCTTTCGGGAGCGGGGTCAATGGAGGTTCTGGATCTGTCCACCCCAGCGTTATCTGTATCCATTTCGGGTACAGGCGAGCTCACCCTTGCCGGAGAAGCCGAGGAACTAGAGGTCGGGGTGTCGGGTACAGGGGAGTTAGAGGCGCAAAACCTGATCACCCAAAGGGCAGAGGTAAATAGTCGGGGGGTCGGGGAGGCCATTATCCACACTCAGGAGGATCTGAAGGTAAATATCTCAGGTGTGGGCTCAGTTCGCTACCTGGGAACCCCGCGGATCCAGCAGTCCATCTCCGGGCTGGGAACGATCCGTCCTTATCGGCCATAGAAAATTAGATTAAAGAGCCTCTCTTAACGCCGCAGCCAGTTGTAGGGTCGCGATTCCCAACTCCCCAAACCGACGTTTTCCCTCCTCTCGTCGCTGCTGTCGCAGTTGGGTACTGGCATGCTGATCCTGGCTTTGCTCATACCAGTGATCCTCACGAATCCACTGGGCAGGAGTCCAGCAGAGGGAGCGCAGGGCTGGGAAAAAGCCAAAAACTCCCATGTGGAGGTGGATGATCTCTGCCAGCTGGGGATCCTCCAGCGCTGTGAAATAGGAATTTAAAAAATAATCCCGATCCTCGGTGGGCATGGTGTAGTTATGCCAACGCGTTAGGGTCACAGGCGAGAGAAAATGCCCCAGATCCCCAGCAGGGGTCCCCACTTCCGCCCATTCCCAGTCAATTAAATGGGCATGATGGCGATTGATGATCCAGTTGTCGTAGGTGTGATCACTATGAACCAAACAGAGGTAAGGATAATGATGCAAGAGGGGTTCCTTGGGCAGGAAGGATTCGGCCATCGCCAGCACCGCACACAGCAGCGCCTTGACCTCCGCATCTCCCTCTGCAAAATCAAGATAAGACTGGGCATAGGACTGGGCTTCTTGATAGAAGAGACTGAGAGGCTCCTGCACCCGGACCAAGGGTGGGGTGAGCTGGTTGAGGGTGTGCCCCTGCAGAGGTAAGCGATGGAGTTGTGCCAGCGTTTGAGCACAGGCCTGTAATTGAACACGGCTGTAGTCTAGATGCCTCCCCTCCAGATAGGATGTAATCAGGTATGTATAGAGAAAATCGGGGCTGGGTAGCAGGTGAGAGTAATATAGATGGTGGCTGATGTCGGTCCCGGCTAAATACTTCAGAATCCGTGCTTCAAAGGCACTGACCCGTACTGGATCCGATTGAAATCGACGGTTTGGGGTCCCCATCGCAACCCGAACCAACCGATCTTCCCCGAGTCTAAAGATTAGATTGGCTTCTCCGTGAGCTAGCAGGTGGAGAGTCTCAGACCGTCCGTGGCGAAAAAGATGGTCCTGCAGCTGAGATTGAAGGATGCGAAGATTCATGGGTGATCTTTCCATCAGGGCATTTCTCTACCCTAGCCGCTGTGTAGAAAGGCAACCTTCAGCGAAAATGAGTATCCTCTAATACGACAACTGGTGTGCTCTCCTGAAAAAGTAAACGGTTGATCAGTCTTTACGCTGCACGTACCCCCCTTGATTACGATTGTTATTTGGAGAACTGTCACATGGGTCGTTATCTTCGCCGGACTTTAAATCTGATTTTTGGAGTTTCCAGTAGTGCTCTCGCCATCCTGCTTGGCCGTGAGCTGATCTTGCCTGCGCAAAGCCAGGAAACTTTCAAAACGGGCCTGTTGCTTGTAGGGCCCATGAATGACGGGGGCTGGAGTCAGGCGCATGTGGAGGGGAGCACCTATGTTCAGGAGCGGATACCTGGGGTGGAATTTGAGTATGTGGATAAGGTGAATCCAGCCGATCGACCCAATGTACAGGCCGCTCAGGTGGCAGATGACATGATTGCCCAGGGGGCTGAGCTGGTGTTTTTTACCTCGGATGATCACAAGGACGATGCCCTGGCAACCGCCCAGAAGCACCCTGACATCGGGGTGATCCACATCTCGGGGGACTACGCTTGGCCGCAGGGGAAAAATTACAAAGATCAGCCGAATCTGGTGAATATCATGCCCCAGATGGAGTACATCCGCATGGTGGCGGGGTGTGCAGCCAGTCTGGATACCGAAGTCGGTAAGATCGGCTATGTGGGTCCCCTGATCAATGACGAAACCCGTCGCTACGTCAATGCCACCTATCTGGGGGCACGTTACTGTTGGGAAACCTACCGGAACAATGATCCAGCGGATCTGGAATTTAAGGTGACCTGGATTGGATTCTGGTTCAACATTCCCGGCGTTACCCTTGATCCCACGAAAGTGGCTGATGATCTGATCAACGGGGGATACGATGTGCTGATGTCAGGTCTGGATACCCCTGAGGTGGCGCTGCAGTCAAAAAAAGCAGCGGAAGCTGGCAAACCTGTAACCTTTACCCACTATGGCTTGCAAACTGGCTGTGATTTTGCCCCCGAGATCTGCCTGGGGGTTCCCTACTACAACTGGGGGCCCGCCTATCTGGAGGTGGTGCAACAGGCGCAGCAGGGGAATTTGACGGGGGGATTTCGCTGGACAGCAGTGGACTGGCAGGATCTCAATAATCTGGACACCACCTCAGCTGGCTTTATGAAAGGGGCGGCTTTGGGAGAAAGCGAAGCGGATCTGGATCGCTTTATTCAGGGCTTGGGGGATGGCAGTATTGTCCTCTTCCAGGGGCCGCTTTCCTTTCAAGATGGCAGTGTGTACCTGGAGGAAGGCGAGGTGGCAGGCCTACCTGAGATCTGGTATATGGACCAACTGTTGCAGGGGATCGATGGGGTCAGTCAATAGAATTTGCTTCAGGTTTTCAGGAGTTTGAGAATCTCGGAGGCGGCTCGCTGTAGCACACCTGGTTCTCCCAACATCAAGCGCATTTGTTGATAGTCCTGGAGCAATTGAGCTCGCCTCTGGGGATTGGTAAGCAATTCTGATCCCTCCTGCGCTACCCGCTCGGCCTGGGCCTCTTTCTGCAAAAACTCGGGAATGATCGGGCGCATCAGCACAAGGTTAGGAGGAGAAATGAAGGGCACTGAAAACCTGAGGACATGGCGTGCCAACCAGTAGGTGAAGGGGTGCACCCGATAAACCACCACCTGAGGAACGCTTAACAGGGCGGTCTCCAGGTTGACCGTTCCAGACTTGGCCAACACCAGATCGGCGGCGGCCAGAGCATAATGAGGGCTGGGCATTGCCTGGGGATCCAGCACCGTGACTTTGATTCCCGCACGGCTGGCCTGTTGAAGGAGTGAGCGTCGGTAGCGAGGGGCAGCCAGGGGCAGCCAGAAACCCACATCAGGCATCTGCTCCTGTAACAGTTTGGCGGCAGCAAAGAGAATCGGAGCC
>JAAUUJ010000232.1 GCA_012030715.1 Synechococcaceae cyanobacterium SM2_3_1
CACGTGGGCTTGATGAATCACATCCGCCTGCCGTTCCAGACTGGGGGCCGTGTAACCCGCTTTGCGTGGATCCATCGTTATTGATGGCAGATCCTCGGATCACCGCTCGAATCGGGTCACCATCACGCATTGCCTGTTGCAGCGGCTTGAGGAGCACGATCCCCACCCCATCTCCAGCCACCGTTCCCTGCGCTTTGGCATCAAAGGCCCGACAGTGCCATCCCCCGAGGCGATCATGCCCTCCTGATAGAGATAGCCCGTTTTCTGGGGGATCTGTAGGGAGACACCCCCCACCAGTGCCATTTCACATTCCCCCTGCCGCAAACTTTGACAGGCGAGGTGCACTGCCACTAATGAGGAGGAGCAAGCCGTCTGAACCGCAATCGCGGGTCCCTGCAAATTGAGCTTGTAGGCAACTCGAGTGGGGAGAAAGTCTTTGTCACTGCTAATCAAGATCTGATAGCTGGCCGCCGGATCCGTTGGATCAATTTCATCGATCAAGTTCCTGAGCAAATAACGGTTCAACCCTGAACTGGCAAAAACCCCCACCGATTTGCCCTCTCCTCCGGGTGGATAGCCCGCCCTTTCGAAGACTTCCCAGGCACATTCCAGAAACAGGCGCTGCTGCGGATCCATGAGCCTGGCTTCTCGGGGACTGTACCCAAACAGCTCCGCATCAAAATAATCAATCTGACTCAGGCTGGAACTGGCTCGAATGTACTGAGGCTGCTGAAAATCTCAGGAGGCGACGCCACTCTCCAGCAACTCCTGATCTGTGAGAGCAGTAATGGTCTCCACCCCATCTCGCAAATAGCCCCAGAACTCCTCCAGGGTGTCTGCTCCGGGTAAGCGCACCGCCATAGCGATCACAGCAACAGCATCCGTGGCGATCTCCCTAGACTTTGCCGGATCCGAAACCTGAGCGGTTGTGAGTTTTGGAGAAGCAGGACACAGATGTTGAGCCAGGGTGTGGATCGTGGGGTACTGAAACACCTCGACCACCGTGACCGTCTGGTTCAATGCCTGCGAGAGTTTGTTACAAACCTGCACTGCAAGCAATGAGGTCCCACCCCCATCAAAAAAGTTGTCATGGATCCCGATCCCATTGGCAGGCAAAAGCTCTTCCCAGATACGGGCAATTTGGGCTTCCGCTTCGGTTTGTAGGGGGTTCAAAACTGGAGCAGGTTGAGGTTTCAGGCTTGCAGGATCGGGCAGCGCCCGGCGATTAACCTTGCCATTGGGGGTGAGGGGAAGGGACTCCAGCCGGAAAAACACGGCAGGCACCATGGACTCTGGGATCCGTTGCTGCAAGTAACTGCGCAGTTCCTGATTGAGGGATGGATGGGCTTCTGCACCTACAACATAGGCAACCAGAAATGGCTCCGCCGCCTGTTCCCGAACCACTACCACCGCCTGCTGCACCTGGGGATGCTGTTCAAGGACACTTTCGATCTCCCCCAGCTCAATTCGAAAACCCCGAATTTTTACCTGCTGATCCTGGCGGCCAAGACATTCAATTCGACCGTCTCCCAGAACCCGCCCTGTGTCCCCTGTTCTATAAAGCTGCCCCGAGGTGAAGGGGTGAGGGACAAACTTTTGGGCGGTCAGTTCTTCTAAGTTCAGATATCCCCGCGATAGTCCTTCACCAGCAATACAGATCTCTCCCCTGGCTCCCACGGGCAACAAGCGCAGATCTGGGTCGAGAACATAGATCTGGGTGTTGTTAATCGGATGCCCTATCGGCACTGCTCTTCTATGTTGATCACTAGAAAGAGATTCAACAGTGATCAGGGCGCAAGCTGACCAGATAGTCGTTTCTGTGGGTCCATACAGATTCCAGAGTTCAGCCACCTTCCCCACCAGATCCTGGGCCAGAGCAGGGGTGAGGGCTTCCCCACCACAGAGCGCTTTCATGGTGGAACTGCCAGACCATCCGGTGGTGAGCAACAGCCTCCAGGTTGTCGGGGTGGCCTGCATCCAGGTGATGTGGGAAGACTCTAGAAATTCCTGCAGCTGCTGACCATTGGCAACCACCTCTCGGGGCGCGATCACCAGGGAGGCTCCCACCAGCAACGGCAGATAGATCTCCAGTCCGGCAATATCAAAGCTAATCGTAGTCACCGAAAGGCAAACATCCTTCGGCGAGATCCCGGGCTGTTGCCGCATCGACCAGAGGCAATTCACCAGAGATCGATGCTCGATTTGAACTCCCTTGGGTTGGCCTGTTGATCCGGAGGTGTAGATCACATAGGCCAGCTGTGTGGGATCTGAATGGGCTGGGGGAGTGGTAGGTTCTTTCTGTGCAATGGTTTGCCAGTGACGATCCAGACAAAGCACTGTTGTTTCCAGATCCGGCAAGGCAGTCAGGATCTTTTCCTGGGTCAGCAGCACCTGGACTTGGGCATCAGCAAGAATATGAGCATTTCTAGCAGGTGGATGATCAGGATCCAGAGGCACATAAGCCCCCCCGGCCTTCAACACCCCTAACAGAGCCACCACCCACTGCGAAGAGCGCTCCAGCAGGATCCCCACCCGTTGCTCGGGACCGATCCCCAGACCCTGCAAGTGATCAGCCAGTTGATTGGACTGGGCATTGAGCTCCTGATAAGTGAGTTGCTGATCTTTCCAGATCAGGGCCATGGCATCGGGAGTCCGCTCAACCTGGTCCTGAAACAGCTGATGAAAACAACGATCTCGGGGATACTCAGTGGCAGGGCTGATCCCGGATCGCATCAACATCTGCCGCTCAGCTTCTGACAGGCAAGGCAGATCTTTAATTCTTTGCTCAGGATCCACTAAAATTGCGGTTAGAAGTGTTTGAAAATTCTGCGCAAAGCGGTCAATCGTTGACTCCTCAAACAGATCAGATCGGTACTTGAAGGCCCCCAAAAAAGTTTTCTCCCCTTCCACAACCCAGAGGGATAAGTCAAACTGTCCTTCCTGCAATTCCTGATCCTGAAGTGGTTGTAGGGAGAGACCACCCCAGGCGACAGGATCCTGGCGACCAAACAGTTGCGCCCTTCCCTCGACTCGATGGGATGGCAAATAATTAAAAAACACTTGAAAAAGTGGAGTACGGCTGGGATCACGCTTAACTTTTAACCGCTCCACCAGCAGGGGAAAGGGATAGTTCTGATGAGCCATGGCCTCCAGGATCGTTTGCCGGATCTGCTGTAGAAAGTCTGTGAATGCGGGATTATCAGTGACTGTGGAGCGAATCACCAGCGTATTCACAAAGTCCCCAATTATACCTGAGAAGGCATCCTGAGCTCGGGCGGCAGTCGGCGTCCCTAACAGGATCGTGTCCTCAGAGGTATGGCAGTGCAGGAAGGCGAAAAAAGTGGCGGTCAGGATCGCGTTGATGGAAACACTCACCTTCTGGCTAAATAACCTCAACGCCTGAACCAGAGATTCCGGCAGCTCAAATCTGTGGGTAGTTCCTTGATAAGTCAGCACCGGAGGCCAAGGTCGATCCGTGGGCAGTTCAAGAGTGTGGGGAGCCCCTTGCAGTTGATCCCGCCAGTAAACCCAGTGGTGCTCTCCTTGGCTGGAAAGCATCTGCTGCTGCCAGGTGACATAGTCCTTGTAGGTGAATTTTAGGGGAGGGAGGTCTGCCATCTGATTTTCCACTTCTGCCCTGTAGAAGATCCCTAATTCGTCTAGCAGGATGTAGAAGGACCAACCATCGCAGACAATTTCATGGGTGATCAGCTCAAGCACATGATCTACTGAAGACCGGGAATAGAGGCGCACCCGCAGGAGCGGACCCTTTTCCAAATTGAAGGGATGCTGGTAGGTTTCCAGTCGCTTTTGTTGCAAATGATTGGGAGTTAGTTGCGAGGCATCCACATGCTGAAAGGTAGGAGCCAGGGCAGGGTGAAGGATCTGTTGCGGTTCATCTCCCTGCAGCGAAAAGGTGGTCCGCAAACTGGGGTGGCGAGCCACAATGGCTTTCAGGGCTTCTCGCAACGCCGCAACATCGACTGGCGACTGGATCAGGGCACTCAAGCGGGAGTGATAAGCTGGACTATCGGGAGCGAGCTGATGCAGAACCAAAAGACCTTTCTGGTTATAGGAGAGGGGGTAATGAATGGTTTGACTGGCGTGAGGGGGCACCAGCTGAATGATCTCAAGTTTGTGCTGTTTCAGGGTGGCCGCCAGCGTCGAGGTCATCACCCCTCGGGGGGCGCGGTATTTGAGTCGTTCTCCTTCTGACCACAGTTCAATACCTCGAAGCGTCAGATCGGCGAGAAAGGTTTTCAGATTCATAGTTCCCCCTCTTCCAACCAGGTTCCAGTCCCCGGATCCGCATTCATTGGATCGAGATCCTGCTGCTCATCAACTTCTACCTGCGCCTGATCGGGCAGCTGCTGGTGAATGCTTGTGACCAGGGCACCCACAGAAATCTCCCCCATTAATAGCTGAATGGGAAGGGACACCTTGAAATCCCGTTGGAGTCGATTGCGCAGTTCTACAGCCATTAACGAGTCGAAAATATATCTACTCAGGATCTTATGCTCATTAATCTGGTCTGCCCAATCCCCAGGGCCACCGCAATCATCTCCTGCAGATGGCGCAGGATCAGGGGTTCTCGATCTGCCGAAGAGCAAGTGTGCAGCAGGGTCAGATCGGAGGGAGCAGTGGGGACAAGCTCAGCTAGCCAGGGACGTGCCAGATCTGGAGGGAACACGGACCAATCGAGATCCATGACGCCCACCTGTGGCCTCGAGCCTCCCAGCACTCTGCCCAGAACCTTCAGCCCCTGATCTCTCCTTAGCCTGTGCAGGCCAAGACGCCTCCAGCGAGCCTGATTTTGCGGATCCACCTGACTGGCCATCCCTCCCACATCCCAGGGTCCCCAGTTCACGCTAATCACAGAGATCTGTTGCTGGTGGCCATAAAAGGAGAGAGCATCCATAAAGGCATTGGCTGCAGCATAGTTACTCTGTCCTGCTGAACCCAGGAGAGCAGCAGTAGATGAGAAGTAAACCATAAAGTCGTAGGGGTTGGTCCTGAGTTAAGCGTTGCAGGTGCCAGCTCCCCAGGATCTTGGGGGCCATCACCCGCTCAAAACGTTCCCAGGTCTGCTGCTGC
>JAAUUJ010000233.1 GCA_012030715.1 Synechococcaceae cyanobacterium SM2_3_1
GAACGGCTGCTGATGCAGATGGAGGATCGCATGTTTGCGCTGGAGCAACAACAGTATCGCCAGGAGATATACCTCCCTCCCGAGATGACACAGGGCTCCCCCCCCCTGAGGAGCCGGAAGACTTTCCTCCCCCTGATGATGCCTACCATGCTGCTCCCCTTGTTGAAGAAGAAGATCCTCCAGCCTCAAATTTTGACTGGCGCGATCTGGGGGAACCCCGGCAAGATGATTCCCCGCGATCCAACTTTGACTGGCGGGAGTTAGGAGAGCCACGCCGATGGGATTACTAGATCACTGGCTGGCTCAGGAGCCCCTCAAAAATACAGATCCAGAGGTGAGGAATGATCAAGATCGTCCAGATCCACAGGGAAACAACAACTATCTGCTGGTGATTCTGGATAGCTGCCGCTTTGATACCTTTCTCGAAGCTCAGCCCACCACCATCCTGAAACTGGGGGACCTGCAAAAACGCTGGAGTTACGCCTCCTGGACTGCCCCCTCCCACTACAATCTGCTGATGGGGTTGCTGCCTCATTCCAGCCCTCCCCAGATCTTTGCCTCAGAACACTATAAAAGTGAATACCTGAAGTACAACGAACGTCTGGGATCGGAGGGGATCGACTTTAAGGAAATGCTGCCCCACCTATTTCTACCCACCCTGCTCAAGCGCAAACTGGGCTACCGCACCCATGCCTATGTCTCTATGCCCGTCCTGAATCCCCACACGATCTTGAATACGGATTTTGATACCTACCGACTGATGCCACACCACAATGATATGGCTGCGATCCTGGATGAGCTGTGGTTTGATCCAGAACGCCCCTCCTTCCATCTCTTGAACATTGGTGAAACCCATTATCCCTATGCCCTTCCTGGGGAAGATCCCAGTTCCTGGCCCCGCATTTCTGGGGTAAACGGGGTGCTGAAACGCCTGGATCAGGAGCTTGAGGAGGAGACGGTGGAATTTTTCAGTGAAGATCGGCTGCGGGCACTGCGACAACGGCAGGTGGAAGCGGTTAAGTATCTGGATGCAGTCTTTGAGGAGTTGTTTGATCTGGTGCCCCCCCATACTTACATCACAGTTACCTCTGATCATGGGGAGCTCTTTGGGGAAGCAGGCTACTTTGGGCATGGCCCGATCCAGCACGAAAAAGTTCTGGAGGTGCCGTTCCTGGAGGGGAAGATCCGGTAGATTACTCAGCGAAGATAACTAGAAGGCACCTCGATTAATCCTTATATTTTACTTTCAAGTCCAGAAAAAATGGTCCTTAGACCATATCTCCGCTTGATTTATGCATTAAATCAATGTCGTATATTTAGACTAATCAATAACATATAATAGGGTTGATGGATAAAGTCGCTTAAGTTTGATCCGAGCATCTTGGGCGATAAATTGCCAATCCTCTACCAGAACAAATTAGATCTGATGCTTTACTTTTTCTAGCTATCTGATCAGCAACGAAGGGCAAAAGCTATGCTACTCTTTTGTTCAGAAATTATGACTTCTCTATGCTACTACCTCGTCTTCTTTGGTCAGTTACGATCATTTTACTGGGGCTGAGCTTTCCGGCAGGCTTGTGGTATAGACTCTGGCTGGTGGAGCTAATCGGCTCATTTTATCTCTGGCTTTCTGTATTGACTTTATTTATATTAATTAGCCTACTTTTTCTGAAAATATATGTATCTCATCTAAAGCTTATCCTTACTCTGGCGTTTGCCACTCTCAGCTATACATACTCGATCATTTACTGGTATCTTCCACAGCCCCAGGGCGCAACAACAGAGCTTGAATTTACTACCATGACCTACAATGTCAATCGCCAAAGCTGGGATACGGAAGCAGTCACAGAAATTCTGCGCACTTACTCTGCAGACATCTTTGGTTTAGTTGAACCTTTTCAAGAACAGGCAGCCGATCTTCGTGATCATGTCCAGGATCTCTATCCTCACTACTATCGTTCAACGGGAGGGGGATTAAGTCTATTCAGTCGCTATCCAATCCTTACACCAAAAACAGATAGTTTAGGCACTTCCGACTCCAGTCTACTTGCCATGTTCGATCTAAAAGGCAAACAGATCCGAGTGGTGGTTACCCATCCAATTGTTCCGATTTCTAGAGAGAATCACCGTAGACGAAATGCATTGATCTCAGCACTGGCAAAATATGCAGCACAGCAGCAAGAACCCCTGATCATCATGGGAGATTTTAACACAGTTTCTTGGTCTCCTTATCTACGAGAGTTTGAGCATCTCTCTGGCTTAAGAAATGCCACATTGGGCTATGGACTTCATCCCACCTGGTGTTATGGTGATCCAGGAAACTTTTTTCGTCCCCTAGAACAATTCCTCAGGTTGCTAAAGATCCCGATCGATCACATTTTTGTGAGTGATCATATTATTGTAGATCAGGTGACCACAGGACCTGCGGGTATCTCCGATCATCGTCCTCTCATTACACATCTACAGCTTCTTCGCACAAGATAAACATATATACCCTCAGAATACTGACGAGATCTTTAACTTGCCTGGGAATCAACTAGATTCAAAATTCTTATCAATATCTTCAGAGACAGAAAAGTTTAGTGATATATACAGCGTTTCCCAGTCTCTTGATATACAATTTCGGGACCTATAGCTTGTGAGAAATGAGGCTGGCTGTAGATCGCTAGCTGGATAAGTCGTAGTATGGCTTTTATCTTGTATTTAAGGACAAAGGGGATCCCTTAACCAAAGTGATTACTGGTGATTCTCTCCATCCACAGGCACAACAGAGTTACATTGATCCTGATTGCTTAGCAACCTCACTGATTGTCATCAAGATCCGCTAACTCCCATCCCCCACCAAACTGTCGGCGTCGATAGGCAGGTTTTAACTCACTGGCAGCCTCTTCTGTTAATAACGTACACGGATCGAACCAGAGTCTGGTCTTGATCCAAGCATGAACTGGTGGTAGATCCCCTGAAAAATCTGGGTTATGGGGGCAACGGTAATGCCAGAGTCCCCAGCGAGAGGGCACCTCAGACAAACAGATCACCTCCTTTAACCCTCCATTACAATCACTGCTGATCACCAGAATTAGACCCGGCAGATCAGTCCCATGATCCTCTATCTGCAGCACCAGGTCATGATGAAACTCCCCCTGCGGCCAGTGATCCAGGATCCGATACCTCTTTACCCTGGAGAGTACATCCAGAAACGTTCCCAACGACAGTTGATTGGCCAGATCCTCTAACATGATCCACATCCGTACCCAAAACAGATCAAATCAAAGCTTTAGACAGAGATCATCAACCTGCAGACTGTAAGAGGATAGACAGTCCTAGAAAGTTAGGTGAGATCTGGCATTTACGACTGCCGTTACTACGTCTCCTCAACTCTTAAGTTTCTATACCCTGTCCCCTGGAAACAGATGAGATCCCAGGCGTAGTGGAAGACTATCACCGGGCTAAGGAAGATGGAAGACGCAAGCAGACTCAAGTTCCTCGCTATCAAGCAGCGCAACCTCACAGATCTCATGAATCATGCCTGATTGCTGATCTGGTAGAGCGGTTTGCCAATCTATGGCCAAGGGGTGGCGGATCCATCTCTGTGGTAAGCCTCTGACACCAGGGGATACACTGACCTGCCTACGCCGCCAGTTAATTCAGAAGCTGAGCATGCAGAAATCCCTTGACCACGACCTTTTCTTCACGCTCGGCATACTTTCTGGGTGCTTGACGGAAGATATAGGTGCATACAAACTCCAAGTATGGACATGATCAACCCGCCCAGCTCCCTCTCCTTTGATTACGTGGTTTCTGCCTGTACCTGTCTTAGTCTGCGGAAGGCAACTCGCGTGATTACCCATCATTTTGATGAGATCCTCAAACCCAGTGGATTGCTGATCACTCAGTTTACCGTTCTGGCAGCAGTGGCCAGGGCGCGGGAGGGAACCATCAATGAACTGGCCGAGATTCTGATTATGGATCGCACAACCCTGACACGAAACCTAAAACCTCTAGTGCGGGAAGGCTGGCTCCAAATTAAGATCGGGCGCGATCAACGCACTCGGGTTGTGAGTCTGACCACCCAGGGAGAGGCGGCGTTGGAAAGAGCCTTACCCCTCTGGCAAAAAGCCCAGGAGGAAGTGGTAGAAAGACTTGGGGATCAACGCTGGAGCGCCTTCCTGGCTCAACTGGCTGAAGTCACCGGGTTAATGCGCCACCGGATCTAAGCAGTCTCTTCCCTGTATGGGGACTGTTGCTGCGAAATATCAGTTTTCTGTTGATTGTCTGATCTTATGGATTTCGTTGTCTGTTTCTACCCTAGTGACATCCTCGCCGTTGCTTGCAGCAGAGAATTCAACCCAAGCCATTAAAGTTTTTCTAGAAGACGCGCGTGAGTTTGGCTCTGCTGTTGCCATTGCTGGATCTGCCCAGAAGTAAGGCCAACTTTTGAGTGATAACAGGACATCCAGGCCTCACTGATCAGCTGGGGATCGGTAGGCATCTGCTCCAGTTCCCAGTAGGGCATCTGCAGAGACTGCATTAATGTGGTCACTTTAGGATCGTAACTGAGACCAAAACAACGACAACCGGAGGCTGCAGCCATGATCAAGCCGTGATAACGCATGCTGATCACCAGACGAGCCTGACCAAGTAAGCCCTTCAGCTCTCGTGGATCCCGCAGACAAACGATCTGGGAGTTGGCCCTTAGCCCCTGATAAAGAGTGCGCGCCAGCGTCAGATCTGCACCTTTCTCCGAGATGGGATCCAGCTGGAAGGGAACCAGCCAGAGCGTTGCTTCCGTGATCTGTTGCAGAATTCTCAAAGCCCGCAGCAGTTGCTGTTGCCGATCTTCTGTCAGTAAGGGGTGCGCTCTCAGGATCACCGCAATGGCCGGATGCTTAGGCGGTTCCGACAGAATAGGAGGCTGAGAGCTGAGACACCAGACGGATCCGGTGCCCGCGTGTAGGAGATCTGCCATGCATCCAGCAGTGAGGCCGACTTTTCATCTCGAACACTGATCTGGGTGCAGTTAGCCAACACCTGCCGAACCAGGAGCGAATCCAGGGACGGTGTAAAGGCCCGATCC
>JAAUUJ010000234.1 GCA_012030715.1 Synechococcaceae cyanobacterium SM2_3_1
TCACCTGTGATGGAAGACCTTGTCGCTTTTATTGAGTCTAACCCTGATCCCAGAGAGCTCAAACGAGCCGTAGCCGTAAGGATGACCCTGCAGGGATATACCCATCGACAGATTCATGATGTCTTACAGGTTGTATCTGGCTTCATTAGCAAGTGGAAGCAAGCTTATCTCCTCCATGGTGTTGAGGGACTTAAATTGGGTCATAAAGGGTCAAAAGGATACCTAACTCCTGAACAGAGACAGCAAACTATTGACTGGTTGAAAAGTAAAAACTATTGGGATCTCCATGAGTTAGAATACTACGTTGCTGAAAGTTTTGATGTTATATTCTCATCGCGAACAAGCTATTATGAACTCTTTCGTGAGGCTGGAATCTCCTGGAAGAAATCTCAAAAATATAATCCCAAGGCAAACCCAGAGTTAGTGGAGGCAAAAATAAAGAGATTATCGCCTGGTTAGAGAGTCATCGAGAGGAGATAGAAAGGGGGGAAATCCTTGTCTACTTTGAAGATGAGAGCTTTTTAAAGTGGGGTGATATCTGTGGCTATGTCTGGGGAAGGAGTGATGTGAGAGTTGAGGTGCCGATTGAGGAGGATCGGTTTGATGAAGAGTTGAGTGCCTTCGAGGAGGAAAGCAAGATGCAGTATGTCACAAGCATTGAGCGACGGGCTATTCAGCGAGGTAGCTTAGAGGCTAACAGAAATGCCGTCTGAGAAGTTTTAGAAGCGCGTTTCCCATCGAGTGTTCCTGGTTCAATTTCTGAGCGTGTGAATCAAGCTCAAGATGTAGAGGTACTCAAGCAGCTCTTGAGACGAGCAAGCATCGTAGAGTCAATTGAGGCATTTGATCAGACACTTGATGAGCTGAATGAGAATCCAGCTTAGACTTCCAGAGCGGTTTCCAGAGTGGTCGTGCGACCGCCGCATTAGACCGCTCTAGACCATATTGGTGCTCTCAAACCACTATTCCTTCAAGGGAGAAACCGTCACCACCCGCAATACTTGGAAGAAGGATTATCTGGCAGTCTATAACCAGATCCCAGATGATTTTGAGTTGAATGAGGCCAGTATTTTGGAGCTGATTGCAAGATCCAGAAACTTAAAGGTAGCTATGGGAAACCCGGCACCATCAAACCTCGCACGATTCCAACGGATGAGGAGATCCTGGAGTACTGGGATGGTCTGGATGATCCCACGGCAAAATGGGTCTGGGGGCTAATGGCCACATTTGGTGTGAGAAATTTTGAATCCTGGTTTGTCGATATTCAAGATCTTCTCAATGGGGGCTACACCATTCGAGTCCTGCCCAGCAAAACGCAGAGAGAACGAATTGCCAGAGCCCTGCCCCGGATCTGGATCGACCGAATCGGTCTACGCTGTCCCAGTCCTTTGAAACAACCGGATCCCAACAAAACTCATGGGGAATTGGGGGATGCGGTTACTCATATGTTTACGAATAAGGGATTGCCTGGTCCCTATAATCTCAGGCATGGCTGGCGAGAACGGGCTATTCGCTACGGGATCGATCCTTCAGTGGCCGCGAGGAGTTTGGGGCATTCAGTGATCTGAGTCAGGCCGTTTACACCGCCTGGATGGGCGAGAACACCTCAGAGGAAGCTTTTGAGCGAGCAGAGGAGCTGGCCTTAGCGCGGGATCTATTGCCCAGAGATCCACAGAGGAATTGGTCGATCTGAATGAGGAGATGATCCTGCATCCAGGGGAAACCTACCTAGTCAGAGTAGTCGGAGACTCCATGATCAATGCCAATCTGCTGGCAGGGGATGTGTTAATTGTTGATCGGGTGCTGGAACCCAGGGATCGCAGCATTGTGGTGGCGATAGTGGATGGAGAATTGACGGTCAAACGGCTGCGGATCGTGGAAAGGAGAAAGTTTCTCATGCCAGAGAATGATGACTACCCGATGATTCCCATCAGTGAGAGGGTGTATCACTGGGGTGTAGTGATCTATAGCTATCGAAAACATTTTTTCTAGGAGGTTGGTGATGTCAAACCCGACGATTTCAGTCACTGCTTTGCAGGCTCAGGCGGTTGCCAGTAACTTTCTGCTTGAGAACTTACCCGATCGCTTCTGTGCAGGACAGCCCCGACTGGATCACTCTTCCTCCCTCTGGAATGTACCTGTGCTTCTCTCGTATCCAACGATTGGAGTTCTGGGGGAAGTTGGGGAAATTCGGATCAGTCTACGGAGGCAACAGTCCTGTCACATTCCGAGCTGAAGCAGATGATGCAAGCGGCTCAACAGCTGGTTGAGGCTCAACGAGATGACATTGAAGCTGCCGTTCTATAAACAGGAGACCACTTTTTCCTGTGTACCTGCCTGCCTCAAGATGGTACTGCCCAGTTTTGGAATGAGCCATACAGAGGCAGGGTTGAGGGAACTGTGTGACTGCACAATTTTTGGAACTAATGCCCTGCAGGCAGTGGAAGCAGTCCGCCAGCTAGGCCTGAAAAACACTGTCAAATCAACCCTCAGATTTTCAGATCTGGAAAGTCTTCTCAAGGAAGAGATCTTCCCTATCCTTTATGTGAATTTATTACCCATTGATGGCGTTCAGTGTAGTCATGCTGTTGTCGTGACCGGAATTAGTGATGAGGGAATTTTTGTGATTGATCCCCTGCAGGGAGAACGAGTTTTACCGTTGACGACATTTATATCTGCTTGGGGGATGATGAACAATCTGGCTATTGTGATTCGTTGAACTTCATGAATTCTGGTTCCTATACTGCTACCTCATTTCAAGTCATATGGATCGCCATCCAGGTACAAATATCATCTGCTGTCAGAGTCCACTGATCTAGTAAACCCGCTCAGATGCAGAGCTGTTTGCCAATCCAGCGAGAGAAGGGAGTGGAAAAGAAACTGTGGGTGCATTGGCGCTGGGGATGTCGAACATTTTTACGTCAGTCATTTATTGAGTGGGCAAATAAATCAAGGAAGTATTTATTTTGGGCAAACAGTTTCTATAAAAAACAGAAGCAGGAAGGAAAAACCCATCAACAGGTAATGAGAGTATTGGCCTTTAAGTGGATCCGGATCCTGTACCGTTGTTGACAAGATAGAAAGCTCTATGACGAGGCAAAGTATCTGCTGGCTCTGAAGAAAAAAGGCTCACCATTGGTTGCCCATTTGGCGAATTGAGAGTTTTACTTGACTCGGTCTGCCTCAGGGAATATGTTAGCCGTAAGCAAATAGGTTCTGAGAACCGGAGCAAGGTCATATAACGACTTGCCAAACACTCTCTCAAGGTCAGTAGTCAGCGCAAAGATCATGCCATTAAATTGGCAAGATGCGTCATTCACTCACTCTAGCGATGTGATTGTCAATCAAGACTTGAGAGTGGGGTCCATGGTCAGAAATCACTGTTTAGCACTACCCATTAGTGATGCTGGCTGGTATCAGTTCAGAATGTGGCTGGAATATCTAGGTAAGGTGCAGCTAGAAGCAATCCACATTGGTGAGTAGGATGGCTGTAGTTCTTTCTGCGTTTGCCGCAGGAGCAATGTGTGGGTGAGCAACCATCCTCTTCCTCCCCCCAGGAGGAGCCGATCCTTCTCGTCCCTGTCGATCTGACATCGGCAGAATCTACACTCCTGCAGGGACTGGCAAACTGGCAACAACTGGGAATACTCAGCGAGAGCGAACTCCGGCAACTTTGTGCCACTCGCCTGATCTGTCACCTGCCTACCCCCCAGGGCGTGTCTCCCCCCAGTCGTCAACTTCCTGTTCCATCCGTCCCTCAGCTGCCCGTGCGGCGTCCTTCCCTGGTTGCCTCCTATTTTCTCTGGTGTTTTGGCCTGATCGGGATTTGTGGGCTGCACCGGCTCAATGCAGGGCGCACCTGGACAGGTTTGTTGTGGTTATTTACCTTTGGCCTGTTGTGGGTGGGTCAATTGATTGATCTGTTCCTGATCCCAGGATTTAATCGTCCTGCAACCTCAGGAGCCTTCCCAGAGAACTCTGCGGCTACCCCTCCTGATCTGGATCAGTCCTCTCACCCGCCGCCGCCACCGGAGATCAGCTGGCAGCAAAGGCTGCAGTCTCTGGTGAGTGAATTTGGGGTTAGCCTGCTGTTAATTCTGGGTTTTGGTCTGGTGATCCTGGCTTCGGGCGTACTGGCCTTAACCCAGTGGCAAAACTTTTCGCCTGCTGGGCAGTATCTGGTTCTCTGTAGCTACACCCTCTTGTTCTGGGGGTTGAGTCTGCGCGCTTTGCGAACCCAGCTGTTGCAAACTCAAAAGGCTCTGCAACTGGCCACCCTGCTGTTGATCCCTGTAAATTTCTGGGCCATGGATGGGCTGCAGTTGTGGCAGAGTCCCTGGGGGCTGGGGACTGCTGTGGTAGCTGCCATCCTCCTCTCTTTTGCCTACATCAGATTGCTAGCTCGTCTTCAGATCCGGGGTTGGATCTGGATCCCAGCGCTTGCCCTGCTTTACCTGAACTGGGGTTGGACGGAGTTAGAAACGGCAATCTGGGCCCTCTATGTCGGTCTGATGGGGACCACAGTACTGACGGTGATGCGCCAGCGAGATCCAGTATCGGAAACGGAAGCACCCCCCGCTGCGGGTGGTTTCTCAGAGGTTCAGATCCTGCTGTACTCCAATTTGATCCTGCTGCTCAGGGCCTGCTTCAGCGAACAGATCCTCTGGTCAGAGTTGGGTCTGGCAGCGGGCTTGGGAGGGTGGCTGCTGCTGCAACTTCCCCGGCCTACCTTGCCCCCTCAGGTGAGTTATGGCCTGGGTTGGGGGTGTCTGTCGTTGGGCTGGATCCTGTCCGTTTCTCTAACTCCCTGGCAGGCATTTCTGGTGAGTGGACTGGCACTGCATGTCTTTGGGCAAAGATTACAACGGCAGCAGTTGTTAGGAGATCTCATCGCCATCTTTCTGGTGGGATTGCAGGGAACATGGCTGCTGAGTCGCACCCTTCCTCTGAGCTGGAGAGAAACCGGGCTGGAGTGGCTCCAAAGCTGGGCGGGGGCAGATCTCACCTTCTGGGGGGTGTGGGGTGGGGTGGGGATCCCGTTATCTTTGGGTCATCGTTGGGG
>JAAUUJ010000235.1 GCA_012030715.1 Synechococcaceae cyanobacterium SM2_3_1
TATTCATGATCAGGGGGGTGGCTTTGCCTGTGCTCAGGAGCTGGAACGTTGCGCTCAGGGTCAGATCTGCGATACCGATGAGTCTGGTCGTGGTACCTTCATCCTCACCCAAATTTTTGACCATGTGGAGTGGAATGAAACAGGCAACCAGCTGTACCTGGGCAAGTACATTCATCAGGAGGGTTGCTGCCAACCGATCATCCTTTAGGAATTAGTTGGCTTCCGGATCGAGACTACTTAGGGCGCCTGGCTGACGGTGGGTTCCCAGATCACGACCACCGCATAGCGATCCAGAAATCCATCGGCTTCGTTCTGCTGCCAGAGAGTCCAGGCATCCTGATTGGAGACCACCAGATCATATCCCAGGGTTTTGACGGCCCGGATCAGCAACGGTTGTTCCCCGATGCGGTTAAGAAGTGAGCGAGCTTGCTCTTCTGAAGTGGCATAAGCAGCAGTTCCCTGGCTGGCCACCAGATAGGTATTCAGATCTTCATGCGAGCCAGGGGTGGTGTAAATCTGATTGCCCTCGGGATCAAAGACCCGCATGGACATACTGGGCTGAAAATCCAGTCCCCGTGCATCCAGAATCAGGCCAGTGATCTGCTGTCTTCCCTGCTGCGTACCTGTTTGCAGGCCCTCCCCCTGCCCAGCACCCCCTCCCAGTCCATGACCTGATCCAGATCCTGTGCCCCGTCCTCCTCCCTGTCCGGTTCCAGAACCACTGTTTTCGCCAGTAGCTCCCCCCTGGTAGCGATTGCCCTGTCCAGATCCAGTTCCCTCCTGCTCAGGTCCGAGCTGCTGATTCAGGTTGATATCGAAAATTGGATTGTCTGCAGCGGTCCTTACCTGTTCTGGTTCTGGGGGCTGGTCCTGCTGAAACGGTTGCGGATTGATCACCTCGCGACGGTATAGCGTCATCGGATCCGAGGTTTGTCGATCCGAAGGTTGGGTGTCTGGTGGCTGCAGAACGGGCTGGGTTGAACCCTCGACCAGGGGAGTGGGGGTAGTGACTGGCGGAAACAGGGATTGAGCGGCGGTGTGAAGCTCAGTAAGTCCAGAAACGGCAATCCCGATCCCCAGTAGCAGGCGTGAAACTCTGGACATAACCCTGTCATCCTCCTCAATCCTCTTGATTGCTCTTCATCATCTCTGCTCACTGATCCTATCGGCCTCGCCCAAAATCTTCAGGGGAAAGGACGCAATCCCGGCAACCGGGTCAAGCAGCCTGGACCCGAGCAACTTGCCCATAAGTTGACTGTCACGATCAACTGAGGGGAAAACAATGCTGCAGATCCTGTCGGATCGGTTCGGGTACCAGGTGGTTAATCGGACCGCCCAGCCGTGCCACTTCTTTTACCAGGCTACTGCTTAAGAAACTATGCTCACTGGAGGTGGCCAGAAAGATGGTTTCCAGTTCTGGGGCTAGCAGCTTGTTGGTGTGGGCCATCTGCAATTCCACATCGAAATCGGAGAGGACGCGCAGACCCCGGATCAAGACCTGGGCCTGGTGCTGCCGAGCAAAGGCAATGGTCAGGCCGTCAAAGCTGCCCACCGAAACATTCGGTAAATGCTGGGTGACCTCTGTGATCTGTTTTAATCGCTGCTCAGGGGAAAATAGGGGCATTTTGCTGGGATTTTTGAGAACCGCCACGATCAGATGCTCAAAGAGCCGACAACTGCGCTCAATGATATCCAGGTGCCCATAGGTGATGGGATCAAAACTACCAGGGTAAAGGGCGATCACAAGGGTGTCCTAAATCAATAGGGAATCCAGAAGGGTCCAGCTTGGGTTGAGAGGGCTTCCCTGCCAGACTGGCTGCTTCTGGAATGACATGGTAGAACAGGAAAGCTGTGATGGGATGACTCTCTTTTGGCCGCCTCCCCTGCAGATAATTCCCCCTCCTTAGCGGCATCGCTTGCTTTGATTGAAGCTCATTTTGAGCGGGGTCGGTACCGCCAGGCTCTGGAACAGGTGGAGGAGGCCCTAGAAACTCATCCTCAGTCTGGATCCCTGCGTCTCTGGCGAGCCATATCACTGGAAGCTATGGGATATACACCTGAGGCGATTGCGGTGGTGCGAACCCTGCTGCATTACCCAGAGTGGGATATCTCCCAGCAGGCGGATTATCTGCTCTATATCTGGCAAGCCCCTCGCCTGCAGCGCCCCCAAGCCTGGTTGAGTGAAATTCCTGATCTCAGCCACCTTAGTGACTCCGACTGGAACTTTACCTCCGGCACCTCCGTTCCCCCAACCCCCGCGAAGGATGCTGCTGCTCCTGAAAAACCAGCAACAGCAAACACGAAAGCTGGAGAAGCGTCACCCTCAAACTATAGGATGATCAAGATCCTGGTGGGGGTCTGTGTTTTAGCTGCGGTTATTGGGTTGCTCACGCAGATTCTTCATTAGGGCGAAGATGGTTCACGATCCCTATGTGGAAGGAGGCTCGCGAGGTGAAAGAATGGGTTCGGGTCCGAGTGCCCGCAACAACCGCCAATTTAGGGCCTGGATTTGACTGCATTGGTGTGGCCCTGGATCTTTATAACTACTTTGAGTTTCGCTCAGTTGCCTCCGGCTTGCATATTCGCTTTCGCGGCAATGATCATGTGAGTCTGGGCAAAGAGAACCTGGTTTTTCGGGCCTTTAGCCGTGTCTTTGAGGTGGTGGGGCAGCCGCTGCCTGGTCTTGAGATCAATCTGGAGCTGAATGTTCCCCTCTCCCGAGGGTTGGGTAGCTCAGCCACCGCGATTGTGGGGGGATTGCTGGGGGCCAATGCCCTGGGGGATCTGAATCTGTCCCTGGAAACCCTGCTGCAGCTGGCCATTGCTCTGGAAGGGCATCCCGATAATGTTGTCCCAGCGCTCAAAGGGAGCTGTCAACTCTCTGTCCAGAGTCAGCAGGGGGGATGGACCTTCTGCCCCATTGACTGGCATGAAGAGATCCACTTTGTGATCGCGGTGCCGGATTTTAAAGTCTCCACCCAAACTGCACGGAGTGTCTTGCCCAAAACTGTGAGCCTGGCCGATGCCGTCTTTACTGCAGGACATTTGGGTCTGCTGGTGCGGGCTTTGGAAACTGGCAACCCTCACTGGCTGCAGGTGGCGCTTCAGGATCGTCTGCATCAGCCTGCTCGCCTCAATTTGATTACAGGCTTTAATACAGTGCAAACCGCAGCTCAAGCGGCAGGAGCCTATGGGGTGGTGATCAGTGGCGCGGGACCCACCCTGCTGGCATTTTGTGGAGCGGATCGTTGTCCAGAGGTAAGTGACGCTATGGTCAATGCCTGGAAGCAGCTGGATGTGGAGGCTGCCCCCCTGTTACTGCAGGTGGATCGGGTCGGAGGACAGGTGTTAGCGGTTAACTGAAGAGAGGCCACAGGGTTTGGATCCACTGCCAACCCGGAGGAAGTAACAACAATCCTGCCACCAGCACAGACACTAGAGCGGTTACCAGCACTGCACCTGCAGCACAATCTTTGGCAATCTTGGCAAGGACATGATAATCCTGCCCGACGGTCAGATCTACCACAGCCTCGAGGGCAGTGTTGAGTAACTCCAAGGCCATCACCAACCCACAGGTAAGACTGACAATGGCCATTTCCACCAGACTGACCCGGAAGAGGATCCCCAGCCCCAGGGCCAAGGTTGCGACGACCAGCTGAATGCGGAAGTTTCTCTGGGTTCGGAAGGTGTAGACCAGCCCCATCCAGGCGTAATGAAAACTTTTTTGGAGGTTAGGGGCCACTTGCCAGGCGGGGGGACGGTGGAGAACTTTGCCCAAGATGGGATACTGCTGCAAACGCTGACTAGAACTAGTTGCCATGCGTAACCTCAGAGTGGAGATGGATAGCAGCAAGGAGCTGACGCTGTTGGTGAATCATGCGTTGAAAGGAAAGCTCATCGGGATGATCCCAGCCCAGTAGGTGCAATAGACCGTGGGCCGCCAGCCAGGCGAGTTCATCCGAGAGTTTGTGCCCCCGTGCTTTGGCCTGGAGTCGGGCCGTGGGAACCGAAATCACAATATCCCCCAGCAGCCGGAAAAGCTGTAGTTCTTTGATCCCTACAGGAATGAGGGTCTCTTGAGCTGCGAAGGCAAGCACATCCGTAGACTGATCCACTTGACGAAATTCACGGTTGAGATCTCGAATGTGCTCATCGGTGGTTAAGCAGAGGGTCAATTCACAGGGAAAGTTAACTCCCAGGACCTGCAGCCAAACTTCGAACCAATGGTTCCAGGCGGTATCTTCAATGGGACTCGGTACATTCAGTTGTAGATATAGGTCCAGGTCACTCATGCACACTTGCCCCATATCGTCACGGACTAGGTTACCTGCTGAGACTCAGTTCGGCAACTGCAGCCAGAAAGTTCAGACCTATTCAGGTCACCTTACGGGCTGTAATGTAGTGGCTGACATAGTGGCTGCTCTCTTCAATCACTTCACACCCTGCCTGCTGGAAGCGCAAGCTCAGGTCATCACAAATGTAGTCCCGATAGTAGGGTTCATGAAAGATCTTCGCAAAAGCCTGCATGGACTCCTGGAGCTCGGGGGAGTCGGCAATCTGGATGGAATCGCAGACCACGGCCACGCCTCCTGGTTTCAATATACGACTGATCTCGTTGATCACCTGTTGACGGGCGGCACGGGGCAATTCATGAAAGAGAAACACGCAGGTTACCGCCTCAAAGGTGGCATCTGCAAAGGGAATGGCCTCTGCGTTGGCCTGAACGAGTTGAGGAACTTCATCAGGCAGCTCCCTGAGTAAATCATTGGCTTTGCGTAGATAAGCAGGACTGAGATCCAGGCCACAGAGGGAAGTTTGGGGGTGAGGAAAGGCTGCCCGCAAGAGTCGGAGGGTGCGACCTGTGCCCGTGGCTACATCAAGCATGCGGTAGGGTTCTGCGGCTGAGAGATAAGTTTTCAGGGGGCGAATAATCCGGCGGCGCATGGCATCGGCACTCCCCCAAACAACAGATCCACCTGCAAATCGTAGAGATTGGCGGATTTAGTACTGAGATAACCGTTGGTTTGATGGTGAAAATTTTGCAGGT
>JAAUUJ010000236.1 GCA_012030715.1 Synechococcaceae cyanobacterium SM2_3_1
TAATGGGGCAGCCTGTTGGTCTAAGTGTTGTGGTTGAGCCAGAAAGGGCAGACCGTGAGGCTGTTTAGAATCCCCGTGCCTTTAGGCCGGGGAATATGTCAAATTCTCAAGCTGTCTTAGTTCAGAACTTTCTGCAGGCTCAGTTCAGTACGGTAACTGGAAGCACGCTGGCTGTAGTCAACTTCACGGCCGGTAAAAATGCTCGCCAGACGATGAAACCCTGCGGAGCGCCAGTTGCGATCATGAATGGGTTTGGACTGCTCTCCCATGAAGTAGGTTTGGGTTCCCAACACTGCAGCAGCAATAAAGCCGACCAGGAAAAGTCCGACCAGAAGAGGGGTTACCATGTGATATCTCCTTAGTTGCGCTTTGTATCTTTATATAAATAATCATAACAATAGCTTGACAGACTGTCACCTCGCCGTTCTTCGTGTGTCGGATGACGTGATCATGGCTGTGCTAAACCGCAGCGACCCGAGGTGGGATTTGGTGCTGTTACAGTAGCTTGGGGCACAATAGATATAAGTGTGCTGGGCGGGGTTATCCGTTCAATTCCTGTAGAAAAGCTCAGAGAGACTTGACAGGAGATTCATGAGATCCTCCCTGCTCTCGCCTGTTACAATCGATACAGCTGTAAGCTTTGCCAATATCAGCACGATAGGACTGGTGGTATTGTTTACGATCAGAGTTGACCGGGGCTGAGCTTGACACCCAATCCTGCCGACTACACCCTCGCCTTTGAACTTCTCGTCTGGCCTGCCTATGTCCCAGCGCTTGATCGGTCAGTTAATTGGCAACCGCTATCGACTGATCCATCACATGAGCGAAGGTGGGTACGGCAACGTCTACAAAGCGGTGGATACCCAGCTCAATGATCAGGTTGTGGCTGTGAAGCTCCTGCGCTCGCCACCACCGGATATGGATCAGGCCTACTATCACCAGTTGCAACGACGCTTCATGGATGAGGCACGGGTGAGTGTCATGCTCGGGGAGCATCCTTCAATTGTGAAGGTGATCTCCTACGGGGTCTATGAACAGCGGCCCTATCTGGTCATGGAACATCTCAACGCTCAACCGTTGACAGGCAGGGGTCTGGATGCGGTGCTGAGTAGCGAAAAACGGTTGGTTCCAGAGCGAGTGGTGCGGCTGGCGGTTGAGATCTGTGCAGGATTACACTATGCCCATAACTTCCATGTCAACCTGGGACGCCATTCTATTAAAGGGGTGATTCATCGCGACATCAAACCCAGTAACATCTTTGTGATCCGCAAAGCCAAACAACAGGAGCGGATCAAACTTCTGGATTTTGGGATTTCCAAGGTGATGAGCGATGCAACCGGAGGTGGCCTGACCCAGTCAGGCTATTTTTTAGGAACCATGTGCTATGCGTCTCCAGAACAAATGCGGGGGGAGTCTCTGGACCCTCGTTCTGATATTTATTCACTGGGTGTGCTTCTCTATGAGCTGCTCACAGGTGTCCTGCCCCTGATCCCCCCAAATGACACACTACCGGGCTGGTATCACGTTCACAACTATGAAAAACCTCATCCCTTTCGGGAGCATGTGCTGCCCTATGCAATACCTGAGGCGCTCCAGGCTGTGATTCTGGCCTGCTTAGAGAAAAATCCCGATCAGCGTCCCCAGACCATGCAGCAGTTGAGCAATCAGTTGCAATCAGCGGTGGCTAGCCTTGATGCCTTTGCCCCCGAGTCAGTCGTCAGTGCAGCCTATCAGGAACTGGATACGGAGCTTGAACCTGAGTTTCGCACAGAGCCTCACCGGGTGACCCAAATTGCCACCCAACAGGGTGAACGCCAGTTTCAAAAGGCATGCCACCTCATCGAACAGAGCCAGTACAAGCAGGCCATCCACTATTTAAATGATCTGATTCGGCTGGAACCGAATGAGTACCGATATTATCTGCAGCGGGGTCTGGCCCACCTGCGGCAGGGGGATTGGGGCCTGGCCCAGGTCGACTTTCAGGGAGCACTGCGCCTGGAACCTGATAGTCTTGAAGCCAAGCAGGGTCTGCAGGATGCCATGCAGCGGCGGGGTGCACAGTCTTCTGCCCAGGTTCCTGCGGTCAAGATGCCTGAACACCCCACGATTGAGGATCCGCTCTCCAGCCTAAAAGCATTGACCCTGGAGGCAGAACCGCCGCGGATCATTCACTGGGGCTACTGGATGCAATGGGTGGGAGCTAATGCAGCCGGCCACTGGCTTGCCGCTTTAGGAGGGGGGCTCCTTTCTCAATACACCAATCTCCAGGAGTCGCTTTTGATCTTTGCGGCGGCCAATGCCAGTTTGCTGGGGGCCAGTGTGGGCACGGCTCAATGGTTGGTGTTGCGGGGAAAACTTGCCGGAATCCGAGGCTGGCCCCTGCTGACAGCGCTAGGCTACACCGGAGTCACCGTCATTTTCTGGCGCTGCGTTCCACCCTGCGGATCCCACTTTTTTGATCTACTAGCCGTTTTCAGTTTTCCCTCCTTGGGCCTGGCTCTGGGTCTGGTGGTGGGGGGGTTACAGACGGGCCTGATCTATCGCCAGTTCCGCGGCAACCTCCTCTGGATTCTGGTCACCAGTCTTGAGTTTGTCCTGGCCGCTACAGTCACGTCCCTGGTGATTCAGGCGAATTTACCTCCAGAGCTTTTGCTGGCTCTGATCCCACTCATCAATTGCCGCCCATTCACAGGTCTGCTGTTACTCTGGCTGCTGAATCCAGATATTCTTCCCTTTCGCTCCCGTTAGCCAGGATTAGCCCTGCGCCCGATAGCAAATTCCGGCGGTCTCCCAGCGCCTGAAGGCCTCCCCCAATCGTTCACAATCAGCAATCAAGCTGATGCGCACAAATCCCTCGCCCCCTTCTCCAAAGGCATTGCCGGGTGTAACCACCACTCCAGTCGATTCCAGCACTCGCAGGGCAAACTCCGTCGATCCTTCTGCTTCCCCACTGGAGGTGCGGGGGGTGGGAACCCAGAGATACATGGTGGCTTGAGTGGGAGCCACCTGCCAGCCTAGAGCAGCCAGTTGCTGGATCACAAAGTCGCGGCGTTGGCGATAGCGCTCCTGGACCGTTAGTAAATACTCATCCGGTAAACAAAGGGCGGTTTCAGCTGCAGCTTGAATCGCAGCAAAGATCCCGTAGTCCAGATTGGTTTTTAAGGTGCGTAAACTTTGAATGATCTGCTGGTTTCCGACCACAAACCCGACTCGCCAGCCTGCCATGTTGTAGGTTTTAGACAGGGTATGAAACTCAACACTGAAGTCTCTGGCTCCTGGGATCTCCAGTAAACTGGTGGGTTGATATCCGTCAAAAGCGAGCTCGGCGTAACAGAGATCATGCACAAGAATAATTTCATGTGTCCGGGCAAACTCGACAATTTCGGCAAAGAAAGAGCGCGGAGCCACCGCTGCTGTCGGGTTATTGGGGTAATTAAAGTAAAGAACCCGTGCCTTCTGCGCCACTTCCGTTGGAATGGACCCCAGATCAAAAAGCCAGTGATTCTCTGGGCGCATGGGCAGAGGATAAATTTGCCCTCCTGCAATCATGGGGCCGCGAAAATGAGCTGGATAGGCAGGACTGGGTACCAGCACCAGATCTCCGGGATCCACATAAGCCAGAGCCAGATGGGTTAACCCCTCTTTTGAGCCCAGCAGAGGTAGAGCTTCTCGCTCTGGATCTAGGGGGACGCGGTAACGGCGAAAATACCAGTTGGTAATGGCACGACGGAAGCTACTGGTGCCTTCAAAGGGGGGATATCCATGGGTCCGACTATCCTGGATCGCCTGCTGGGCAGCAGCTACCACAGGTTCTGGGGTGGGGCCATCCGGGTTTCCCATGCCCAGATCAATTAGATCCAGTCCCTGTTCTCGGGCCCTGACCTTTAACTCATCCAGGCGAGCAAAAACATAGGGGGGTAACTTGTGCAGACGTTCTGCAGGTGTCAGTGAAAAGGAGGTCAACGGCGAATCATCCTCGGGTCAGCCACGGGTTCTGACGGGCAAGAGTGGGTTGTTCTCAAGATTACGTTTTCATGGGAAGCTCGGCAATGAGCATTTAGCGCAGGAAGGCCGTTACCGCCCACATCACCACAAAGGTAATCAACAGTTGCAGCACTTCCGGATACTGAGGCCCTCCAACAACCGCCAGCAGGGCGGAAGCCACGATCCAGCCCCCCACCATTCCCAGTAGCGCCAGCAGGATCGATCGAAACAGCCGCCGTTCTTTGCGAAATAGAAAGTAGATACTGGCCATAAACGCCAAAGCCAGCTGCAGCTGCAGCGATGGACCCGTTTCTGATGCTGGATAAAAAGCAGCCCAGAGCATGAGAAACAGCAGGATCACCCCAGGCCAGACGAGATCCTGAGTGCTGGGGGTATCCAGCAGATTTTGAGCCCAGAGAGGCAGCGATATCCGCGATCGCACCAGGGAAGGAGGATGTTCAGGCTCAGCCTCAAAGGCCCGCTCAGCATAACGAATGCGGTCAGGAACTGGAATTTTGCCTTCCTGGCGAAGCCGCAGCCGTTGCATCAGGATCATGTCGTAGGCCTGTTCCACCTGTTCCTGCTCTTCCTGACTGTGGGCCAAGCTTTTGAGCAGTGCTGCTTTCGCAGCCTGAATCTCTTCAAATGAGGCATCCTCACGGATCCCCAAAATCTGATAGGGACTCTTGTTGGACATACCACCTACGCCTGAACCCCACCCATACCATAACCTAAACATCCTGGAGAGACAGGGTGCTGTCTTCAAACCGCACCTGCAAGACTGACGGGGGTTGACAACAGGCTTTGCATTGCTGCTGCCAGTGCATCCACAGCGGCCAGGGTGTTCCTTGTCCCAAGACTGATGCGAATCGCCCCCAGCGTTACCTCAGCAGGATATCCCATGGCCGACAATACTCGACTGGGCTGCAACTGACCCCGCTGGCAGGCCGATCCAGCACTGATCCCAAATCCAGCCCCATCCAGCTGTCGCACCAGAGCCGGTCCTGTGAACTCCTGAGCCACATAACTGAGATGATGAGGCAGAC
>JAAUUJ010000237.1 GCA_012030715.1 Synechococcaceae cyanobacterium SM2_3_1
CGGGAGGCGGTCTGACAGCAGGACACCCAGGTTTGACCGAGGGCCTGATGCATCTGATGGAGTGCCTTCCCCTTTAGCGGCTGGGATCAGCGTTAATTTCTACATTGAAGCGGGCCAGTTCCGGAACCACTAACGGACTCTCGACCGCCTGCAGATAAAGCTGGTTAATCGGATTGGGATTTCCCTGGTGATCCACCAGCCAGGCCTCCAATTCAAAGCCGCCGATCCCCTCTTCTGGATCGAAATAGGCCTGCTGAAACCATTCCTGCAGTAACTCGGTTTCCCGCCGCAGATGATCAGCAAACTCCACAAAGTCCTGGTGAAGAAAATGACTGGTGCTGACTTCCTGTCCCATTTATCTGTGCAGCCATGGTCCTGATATCATACTTTCTCTGCCTTCACCTCCAGATCAAGGGGCAAGGATAATATCTACTCTGCGATTTTGTTGCCGACCCGCTTCGGTCTCGTTGCTGGCAAGGGGTTGACTCGCCCCCCGTCCTGATGCGGACCAGCTAAAGTCCTCCTGTCGATCCTCTGGCATCAGATCAATCAGGTAGTCCTGCACTGCTGTGGCCCGCCGTAGCGAGAGCGCTAGGTTGTACTCTTCCCCACCAATATTATCGGTGTGCCCCGCCACCAGAATGCGTGCCCCGGGCATATTCTCCAATTTGGTCGCCACGGTTTCGAGTAGATCTTCGGCCTCAGGTCGCAATACGGCTTTGTCAAAATCAAAGAGGACATCTCCCGGCAGGCTGATCGTCTGGGTTCCCACCTGGAAAAAAGGCGTTTGCGAGGCACTCGCCGGAGAGGAAGGAGGGTCTGGAACGGGTGGGGCAGGGGATGGAGTAACCACCTCAGCTTCAGTTTTAGGCTGGAGTATGGGCATGTCCGGAGGTGATGGGTTGAGGAGTTCTGCCTCCAGGGTTTGCAAGCGCATCATGATCTGGAGCAATTCCTGACGTAAAAAGTGAATCTCTGCCTGGATCTGAGCTGTGTCTGCAGGAATGGGAGCGGGGGTGGCCACCGCGGAAGGTGCAGGTGTTGGGTATGGCGGCGTAGCGGTGGGCTGTCCCTGGACGCCAGCGAACCCACCCGTGAATGCCCCTAGACTCAAGGTTCCTATCAGGAGCAATGTCCATGCAGGTCTTTTAGGTTGCATCTGAGACATAACGTTCTCCCAAGTGCTCCCGGTTGTCTACCGGAACTGTTCCAATCCTAGCGATCCCGAAAAAGTTGCCAAGGCCGAAGGGTGTGATTTGCACGACCGCAAAACGCAGAATTGGGATCTGATTCAGGTTGGATCCTGCCGATCAAAACGGTCGTAGGCTTCCACAATCCGCTGCACCAGGGAATGGCGCACGACATCCCGTTGATCAAAATAACAGAAGGAAATACCGTCAATGTCCTGCAGGACTTTCTCCGCCACCGCCAGACCGGAAACACTGCGACTGCCCAGATCGGTTTGGGTCAGGTCTCCGGTCACCACCATGCAGGAGTTTAATCCCAGACGGGTTAACACCATCTTCATTTGCTCGGGTGTTGTATTTTGAGCCTCATCCAGGATGATAAAGGCATTATTTAAAGTCCGCCCCCGCATGTAAGCCAGAGGAGCCACCTCGATCACCCCCTGTTCCACATAGCGAGGAATCCGATCCGAGGGCAGCAGTTCAAACAAAGCATCGTAGAGGGGTCGCAGGTAGGGATCGATCTTGTCCTGCAATGTGCCGGGCAGAAAGCCCAACTTTTCTCCGGCTTCCACCGCCGGTCGGGTCAGGAGTAACCGCTCAAATCGTCCAGTCTGGAGTGCTGCCACCGCCGTGACCACCGCCAGATAGGTTTTGCCCGTGCCCGCCGGACCAATGCCAAATACCAGATCATGGGCAGCCATGGCCTGGACGTAGGTGAGTTGTCTGGGGGTCTTAGGACGAATCTGTTCCCCCTTGCGACTCCGACCCAAAAGATGGGATTGAGCCTGACGTTGCTCCGCCACCTGTTCCTGCGCAATCGAGCGGTAAGCAGACTCGGCATCCACCAGCGATACCGCAGTGCCCTGTTGCCAGAGGGGTTGAAGTAGTTCCACCCATTCAAGAATCAGCTGGCGCTGCTCAGGGGTACCCTTTACCCACAGATCCTGACCTCTCAAGGTCAACTTTGCACCCGTGAGTTTTCCCAACAGCTTGAGATTGGCTTCATCCGATCCAACCAGATGCAGCGCCTGTGTGGGACTGCCCAGGGGAATTGTAGCCACATCAGAGGGAAGATTCATAGGCGGCCAGAGCCGCTGTCATGCCAGCCAGCCTGATCGGCCAGAACATTCCCTGTCAATAATGCTGGTAAGTCTGATGCGTAGGCAGTGATCGGGTTAATGAATGACATCCGGTATCGTGTGAATTATCGCTGATGCTTGCGGGCCGCTGCTATTTTTCGCTTATGACGCAAGCTGGGTTTCTCGTAGTGTTCACGGCGTCTAACTTCGCTAATGATCCCTGCCTTCTGGATCTTTTTCTTGAATCGCCGCAGAGCAGACTCAATTGATTCCTGCGCACCCAAGAGAATCTGGGCCATGCGTATCGTGTTCCTCCTGAACTTACTGACAAAATGTAGGTATTGTTGCGCTCAAGACCCTTCTTGATCTCACTCAGTCCCAGATTTTAGCAAATAAGCCCTCCTCATGATCAATAATATCAATCTCTAATCGGTGAACTCAACGTGACTCACTTGCTTCTCGCCAGCGATAACCCAGGTAAGCTCAAGGAATTTGCCCACTTTTTTCAAACTCTGCCTGGATCCCCTTGGGAGTTGCACCTGAAACCAGCGGATCTGCAACTCCAGGAAACCGGGGAGACCTTTGCCGCCAATGCCCAAGAAAAAGCAGAGATCGTCGCCCGGGCCACTCGATCCTGGTCGATTGCCGATGACTCTGGGCTGGAGGTGGAGGCTCTGGGGGGAGCCCCTGGGGTCTATTCAGCTCGTTACGCTGATACAGATCCGGCTCGGATGCAGCGGCTCTTGCAGGAATTGGCAGCCGCACTGCGACAGCAAGGCAAGGATCCTGATGATCTGGGGCTGCGCACAGCGAGGTTTGCCTGTGCCATCGCTCTCTGTACACCGGAGGCAAAAGTGGCAGTGGTGGTAGAAGGGTATTGTCAGGGACAGATCCTGTTACAACCCCAGGGTTCTGGGGGATTTGGGTATGATCCCCTCTTCTGGGTGCCTGCTCGCCAGCAATCGTTTGCCGAGATGAGTGCTGCTGAAAAGCAAGAGATCAGTCATCGGGGGCAGGCTTTAGCCTTGTTGCGTACAAAGCTGCTGGAACTGGGCTAGGCTAGGGGGCAGATTTGGGTCTGTGTGCATTTAGGGAACAGCGATGGCAGGACGGGATGATTTTGATGAACAGGATCTGGCGGAGCTGGACGAGCTTAGAGATGCTGCCATGCGCGAGGATCGATCAAGTTCCCGGCCTGCCCCCTCTCGACGGGATCCTCGTTCAGGGTCTCTGACGCCTCGCCGGGCGACCGACTCCACCGACTATGGGCGTTCGGGATCCTCCGCAACCCGAGGTCCAGCTTATCCCGCCCCACGATCTGCATCCCGTTCTTCAACAGCCAGCGGAGATAGTCAAGCTCGGCGTGAGTACCGTAGCTCTGGATACAGCACTGCCTACCGCTCTTCTTCCGATATGGGGATCGGTGGCCCCCCTCCTCAGGATCCGCCCTCTCGCCGTTCCCAGTGGCCCACCAATTTAACGGTGATTGCCCTGGTGGCCTTGATCTCTTTCTTTACCGGATTCGCCTCTCGAAATACCTATGACAACCTCGGCGGCTTTGATGATGAACGAATCGTTACAGCCCAGGAGATCCCTATTGAGTTTCGCAACTTCTGCATCTCCTACAACGGCCTGCCCTCCTTTACCGTTGTCCAGCTCACCAGCATATCAACGTTGATCATGTCGTCTGTGCCGATTCTCAAGCTCGACACTTGTATGATCCCGGTCAACCAAACCGCGAATGCACTACAGGCATTGGGGGTACGCTCCCGTCAGGATACGGTTGGGCCTCAGTTGGGTGGCTCCAATCTAACCCTGATCAATTTCACCATGACTCAACAATTAGCAGAGGCAATCCTAAGCAGCTTTCCCGAGCTGAACAATTTTCCCGGAGGAGAAAGTCGGGTGGAGGACGAGATTATTAAAGACTTGCAAAATGTTATTGACGACAGTCTGACCAATAATGTGGTGGGTCTTGATCTGCAGGGAATGGTGCAGACAAACATGAGTGGGGTTTATGTGGTGGTTCCGGGCCACTCGTTTGAATTGCAACCTGAACTCCGTGGTATCAGTAACCGAAAAAGATAGATGCGGCAAAGCCATCCCGGGCACTTGATCACGCTGGAAGGCGGAGAAGGGGCAGGCAAGACGACTCAACAGCGACTGCTGGCGGCAAGTTTGTCTGCGCATGGGTACACCTGTTTAACCACCCGTGAACCCGGGGGCACAGAGGTAGGACAGGCATTACGACATTTGTTGCTGGAGGCATTTCCGGCTGGCCTGTCTCCCCGAACTGAGTTGTTTTTGTTTGCCGCCGATCGGGCTGAGCATGTGGAGACCATGATCCGTCCTGCTTTGCAGAGAGGAAGTATTGTGATTTGTGATCGGTTTACCGATTCCACACTGGTGTATCAGGGGATGGGACGTGGGATCGAGCCAGAGTTGATCAGGCAGATCAATCAAATGGCCACACAGGGGCTGCAACCGGATCTGACCTTGTGGCTAAATTTGCCCCCTGAGATTGGATTGGCTCGGGTTCAGGAACGGCGAAGAACTCTAGATCAGATGGAACAGCAGGATCTTCACTTTCATGACCGTTTACACCAGGGGTTTGCCCAGCTAGCGGCTGCAGAACCGCGACGGATCCGTGAGGTAAACGCCCTGCGTCCGATCGAGATGATTGCCGCAGAGATTGAAAATATTGTCATCAGGT
>JAAUUJ010000238.1 GCA_012030715.1 Synechococcaceae cyanobacterium SM2_3_1
CCTGAGATACGAGCCAGTGAGTCTGGGGATCTTTGGGGGCAGGGCCATTAGCAACTAAACCCTACAGCCTGTTTACACTTCCCAAGATCGGGCTCAACATCTACGCGAAAGCAGAACTGGAGCTAGCCTCAACGGATTCAGATACAGACCTTGAGATCACCCATCCGACAGCTGAGGGAACTTACAAAGGAGCAGATCCTCTGACACTGAATGCCCAGATGGTTGGGACACCGGAAGTGGTGATCTATGGAGGGATAGACTTTACCCTCCGAGATGGATCGGTGGAGGAACAGTGTTCAACTCAAGAGGTAACAACAACATCATTATTATCATTAGTGGCTGAAGAGACAGACCATAATTGTTGTGTAATCACTACTCTAGATGAACTAAGTGAAGTATCACGTGACACAAGAGGGAGTCTTATCAGCAAACACTTGCCTGGTGGTTCTGACCCGCATAAATTTAATGATAGAGAGACAATGGAAAGAGTCGCTCAGGAGATATTTAGATCAGGAGACTATAGTGGTTTTGTTCGAGATCATGATCGTTTTACTAAGAGATTTGATGAGCCGATTGGATATCGGGAACAATCTGACGGATCAAGACTTCTGCTTTACGTTGGAGAAGTAAAGGTTAATAGAAAGCGCTGCCAATGGCATGTCATTCCTCGTACCGGAGCAGCTTGACTTTAACTGTAAAGAATATCTGTTACTTATCTAAACGAGACAGAAAATATGTTAACTTCAGATCATCACTTTTCACAATTAGAGAACAGCAATTTTGGATTTGCTGAGGTATGGATAGATAGCAACTCCGACAAATATCATATGCCTTATATACTATTGCTTGCTAGTAAATCTTCAAATCCTATAAGCTACATCATTTTTGATCCTCAAAAGAATTATCAACCTGAGTTTGTTAGTGATGACTATGAAGACTGTAAATGGTTCCTATTAGAGGATGAGTTTACTCAGATACAAAGTAGATTTAGTCTAGAGTATCCTGCCATCTCAGCACTAGCTTTTGAGGACCGCATCAAACAAGAGCTGCTGGATAGTAATGAAAGATTAATTTCACTCGAAGGCCTGCAAGCCTCAGAAGTATATGAAATTCTTCGTTCTCAAAGAGTGATTTATGTTTATATTAGTGAATCAGTCAGGATTAAAGTTATACAAACACTTCTATCTGAATCAAGGCTTCATCCTGAAAATGTTTTTATTGAGAGAGGATATGAAAAGTATGGAAGGTATTTCTCTGATTTGATTGGCTACAGGATTGAATTGTCTGGATCTAACAAGAGATTGTATTATGGACAAATCAAGATGATAGAGGGCGAACTTATCAGTTCAACCCCAAGAACTCATGGAGGAAGAACAATTAGCACTGCAGGTTTTGAAGCTATTCAGATAGAGTCCGTAGAATCCTGGATAGATCCTTACTTATTTCCTCCGTATATCCTGATTGTATTTCGTTTGTCCTCTCAAAAGTATCTTGTCTATGATCCTATGAAAGATAAAGGAGAAATAGTTTTTTGGAGTCATTTCTATCAAGAGGTTATTCAATGGCTTAGAGAAGATGGGTACTGGCTTATAGAAGGTCCTAATTTTTATCCTATAGATGAATAATATTGATGTATATCTAACAAGATTTTTATTTTCTTTCATGGTTGCATGAGCAAGAAATGTGATTGGTGATAAACTGTTTTATCGAAAGATCAATCAATGGGGATTGTAATACGGATTCTTTCAGTTTGTAGAAGATAATAATCTCAGCGAAAAGGAAGATATGTCATCACAATCACTAACCAAGTCAACACTCTGGATCAACCTCTTCCCCTGCAGCTTGATTCCCCTAGTGCTTCTGAATGGTTGTGGCAACGACTCACCCAGAGCTACACAATCTACCCAAAATGATCCCATCTCCACCAATCAAGCCCTATCAGACTCCACCGCTGGCACCAACCTGGAGTTTGATGGGGTACTCAAAGCAGGTCTGAACCCTGAGATAGAGCCTGTGATCTGGGGATCTTTGGGGGCAGGGCCATTAGCAACTCAACCCTACAGCCTGTTTACGCTACCCAAGATTGGGCTCAACATCTACGCGAAAGCAGAACTGGAGCTAGCCTCCACGGATTCAGATACAGACCTTGAGATCACCCATCCGACGGCTGAGGGGACCTACAAAGGAGCAGATCCCCTGACGTTGAATGCCCAGAGGGTTGGCACACCGGAAGTGGTGATCTATGGAGGGGTGGATTTTACCCTTCGAGATGGATCGGTGGAGGATGACATTTGCCCAATCGAGGACAGTACTGACCTCACAACAGGTGTTCGGAATCATAGCTTAGACAAACCAGATACATTTTCTTTATCACTAATTGCTACTCCTAAAGGTGTGATTTTCCCTGAGAAAGGACCACTTAAGGATCAGAGAGTGATAGTTGATGATCCTCGAGGAAAACACACAAGGCTTGGCAATTACAGTCAAGAAGAGCTTCTTAGAGCAGCAAAATGTCCTAAAGCCAATAAACCATTAGAATTAGCCTTCCATAAGGCTGCTAAGGAACGAGATACGGGGAATTTTGGAAGTCAGCTGAATAGTACTGCCCCACAAACAGCTGAGTATTTAAGCTTAGTGAAAGCAGCACTAGAGGACGGCGTGCCTTCAGGAGGAACGAACCCAAGTTTTGTTCATGATGCTGGGTACATAATTGGTGTAGATATTTCAGCCAACAAACCTAAGGAAACATCGAGATATAAAGTTTTTGGTGGAACTTCATCTGCACACATATCACCTATTCCTATGTAAAGTAACACCAAGTTATACTATAGCAGTCAGACATCAGATGGAAGATACAATCAGACTCAAATGCCTGTCTGACAAGGAAAATAGCTTAAGGAATCTCATAAGCCATGCCTGATTGCTATACGAAACATTATCTTTATAGTATTAGCATCTAAGGAGGACCAGATGAAGAAGTGTAAGCAAATTCAAGATTATCATCATGATGAACTCAAGAATAGAATCTGGAGCCTACTTGCGGATGGAGATACTAGGAAAACAATGGCAGTTCTAGACTGTCTTTCCAGGTTTGAGCAGGAGGAAAAACAATGGAGCCCTGAGATTGATGATGCAATTATTCATAGCTTTATTCATCATCCTAGTGAGTATTTAATGCCAATTATTGATTATATGCATAATCATCCTTGTTCAAAATTGGGAGCGAAATGTGCTTACTTCTTGGGTGAGATTGGATATTTCCAAAGAGAAGAGCAAGATCCTCAGATATTACCCTCAATAGTCAAAGCTCTTGAAATCATCCTCAAACAAAACAGCTTCTCAATAGAAGATACTCAACTGTATCTATGTGGTATTCGTCAGCTGGCTTGGTTTGGGAATATTTTAGAGTCTGAGTATGTAGTGAGAGAGGTTTTTAACAGAGCAGAACTGAAACAGGTGGTTGATTATTATCCCTGGATCTTAAGAACAGCTCTGGATATCTTAACAATAATCAATGGAAAAATATTCTTGGAAGAACTAAGAAGGAAGGTCTCGGATTGCAGTAACAAAAACGAGTTTATCTGGGAGATAAAATATTTCTTAATGGAACAAGATATGGATGAAATTACTGCAAAAGCACCTCAATCTCTGGATGAGATAATAGACGCTTTAAGGAGAGAGATAGATTATGATACTGAGTCTAAGGAGGTAAGTTTTCTGTTTTCTATCTTGCATCAAGTTGCTGAGAATCAAGGTAGTCAATACGATGGCCGCATACCAGTAATTACTTTAGACTTGTTAAAAACTAAACTTTCTCGTAGTCAAACCCATAACATCTACTGGGTGATCTCGGAAATCAATAGGTTTAATTTTTATTTTGACTTTATTAATGATTTAAAGCCAGTTTTATATTTTTTGTATGAAGCAATAAAGTCAAAGCCAAAAGAGGATTTTTATCCTTATCCTAATAATGGAGACTGCGATCTTGAGATCGAGGAATTTTATTGTAATGTAGTGTTAGAAATTCTGAAAGGATTATATCTAGCAGAAGGATCTCGATTTATTGACTTCCTTGAAAAAGATATAGATAAACTCAACAAGAGCTGTGAGGCTCTTCCTATTATCAAATCTTTTGTCAATAGAAAAGAAGTAACATGTATCTCACAGTAGTTAAAACGACTGGTTTTTTGTTGTATCCCTGAAAGTTTAAGTTTTTTGATGTGTAGGAGAAAGAGATGAGAGTACAATCACTAACCAAGTCAAAACTCTGGATCAAACTTTCCCTCTACAGCTTGATCCTACTATCTTTGCTAAATGGTTGTGGCAACGACTCACCCAGCGCTACACAACCCACCCAAAATGATCCCCGTCTCCACCACTCAAGCCCCATCAGACTCCACCGCTGGCACCAACCTGGAGATCGAACTGGATCTGCCTGGCTTTAGCTCAATTGAGGCCAATATCTTTGAGATACCGATTACATCATTTCCTCTCCCCTTTCTCAGTTCAGCCTACGCAATCAAGTGGACAGGTAGTTTTACCAACGGCGATGTCCTGGCTCAAACTCGATCCGGTAAATCACTTGACGTCAACCCCTGTGCCATCCCGCAAGGAACTCATACCATCACCGCCACTGCCCACCATCCCATTGACATCACACTATCTGAGCCATTGGTCACAAAAGATATCACTATCACCATTGATCCAGGCTGTGAAACCTTATTCCTTGAGCAACTCCTTCTCCCCTCCGAAACCAATGATGGCCTTGCTCAAGAATTGGTGATCCAGGTCCGTCTGGAAGACAAAGAAGGGGAACTGATCACGGATGACAACGGCAACCGCCCCCCAGTCGATATTCTTCTCACTCCTCTCAACGGCATCCTCGCAGAAACCTCAGGCACCACCGACGAAGAAGGCTACTTTCGCACCACCGCCACCCTCACAGAGAACCTGGGC
>JAAUUJ010000239.1 GCA_012030715.1 Synechococcaceae cyanobacterium SM2_3_1
GAGACTGATTTTATCTATGCTGAACCCCGTCGGCCTCATTATTTGACGGAGAGTTATTGATCCGTTGGATCGACCTGTCGCCAGGAGTGAATACGATGACCAAGGAAGGCTAGTGCAATTGACGAATGGGGGTGATGAGTCAATCGAAGTCGTGTTTGATCCGGATAACTCCCGAGAAACTGTCAGAGATGGGCTGGGGAATCCTACCATTTACGAATTCGACGTGCGAGGCAATGTAGTTAGTGTAGTTGATGCACTCAATCATCAATCTTTCGCGGAATATGATGACGAAAACAATCTGACGGAATTTACAGATCCAAATGGATTGATTAGCCACCTTACCTACGATGCTGGCAATAATCTGCTCTCCAAAACAGATCCCGCTGATGAGACAGTACCTACAGAGGATATCGATACAACCTTTTATCGATACAGAATCCGAGGCGCAGGTTTCTCCTCAGTGGCTGATCTGACCAACATGATCTTCCCCACAGGAGCTAGCATTGAGCTCATCTACGATACCAGAGGTAATGAGCTTGAGATCAGAGATGATTCAGGTGAGGTGATCCAAGCCTTTACTTACAATGTATCGGGAGATATCACCTCAGAAAGCGATGCTTTTGGTGACACCAATTATAGCTTGGATGACTTCGGCAATGTGGTGTCAAGCACCGATCCGTTTGGAATCATCAGCACCATGACCTATGACAGCAATAATCGTCTTGAGACGATGACTGAGGAGGAGGTCACCTCTACTTTTACCTACGATGATCTGGGTCGGGAGTTACTTGCTGACTATGGCAATGGCATATTTGTGGACTATGGCTATGAAGGAGATCGAGAGGATTGGACAAGTTTGGATGCTCCAACGATTGGCCACCTGGAACGGCGTTTTGGCAATAATGACAAACTTGGTGGCTGGACCTTAGCCAATGGCACGACCCTAAACTTCATCTATGACAAAGCCGGTCAATGGATCCAGCAGATCGATCCCAGTGGTCGGATGACTGAGAACGAATATGATCGGGCTGGACGGTTAATTGAAACTCGAGATCTTGCTTCTGGGAATGTCACTAAGCGAGACTATGATGCTGGAGGTAGGCTGATTGCAGTGAGCGATGGTCTAGATCAGGCCACGACCTATACCTACGACAGCAAGGGGCGTGTGCAGACGATCACCAATGCTCGAAACAAAGTAACCCGCTTCTCCTACACGAATAGCTCTGTCACAATCACCGATCCGTTAGGACGTAAAACTACTACCGTAAACACTGAATACTATCTGCCGGAGAGGATCCAATATCCAGATGGCACGGAGGAGATCTCCCGCTACTTGTTCAGCAACAATCTGCAGGAAGCCGATGAGTATCCCACCAAACTAATTGACAGGGGAGGAAGGGATCGTGACTATGGCTACGACGCGTTGGGACGGCTGAAAACCGCTACCGATCTGGGGTCAAGCCTGTACCAATATGACTATGGCAACGAAGGACTCTCTCAGATCAATTCTCCTTTGGGTGAGACCCGCCAGTATGCCTATGAGGATGCGTTAGAGAATCTGACCCGAATCACCTATGGAGATGGCAGGGATCAGTTGCTGGCTTACGGGGCAGATAATCGCATCAAGACAGTGACCCTCCCATCGGGGGATACGATCAACTATCTCTACAACTCAGCGGGTGAAGAGATCAGCCGCACTGCTACTCAGGGGGGCACTGTCACTGCTACCTACACCCTGGATGGCAATGTGGATACGATGACTGATCCCACCGGTGTCACTCAGTACCACTATGATCCTGCTGGGCGATTATCAGGGATTGATTTTCCCAGTGGTCAGCGAATTGGGTATACCTACGATGTCCTAGGACAGGTGAAGACGGTAAGCACCCAAGTCAGGGAAACCGCTCCCATGAACACGACTGAGTATGACTACGACGAGGTGGGTAACCTCAAGATGATCATCGATCCGCTGGATGGGGTCACCACCATGACCTATGATGACGCTGATCGCCTAGAAGAAAGACTCCTCCCCAATGGGGTGAGATCCACCTACACCTACGATGACCTGGATCAGGTGAGGTCAATCGTGCATGAGAACTCCGCTGGAGAGGTGCTGGTTTCTGTGACCTATGAGCGCAATCCAGGAGGAGAACCCAACAAGATCACTCGAGAAGACGGATCATCTGTGGAGCTGGAATACGATGCTGCTCTGCGTTTGCAGAGGGAAACTTACTTCGATGCAATGGGTGCCTTAGAAGAGGAGATCATCTACAGCTATGACGCTGATGGTAAGCGGATCACCAAGCAGATAGATGGACAATCACAGGCCTATCAGTATGATCCGGGTTATCAACTGGGGGAAGTGACTGGGGGATCAGATCCAAAGAGTTACCGCTTTGATCAAGATGGTCGTGTAGAGGAGATCTTGAGACAAGGCACAACCCTGACCTTAGATCACGATAGCTATGACCGTCTGACTCAAGCCAACACCATCAGTTATGAGTATGACGGCATGAACCGACGCGTCAGCTCGACGGGTGAAGTAGAGAGGAATTTCTTGGTTGCTCCCGCTATGGGATCAGGGTTGGAGTCTATCCATCAGATCGTGGATGGAGCTGGGGTGAGTGTGGCAGAGTATGTCTACGCAGGAATGATGCCCCTTTTGAGACAAGGATCTGAAGGTGTTGTGTATTACCTGGAAGATGGGATCGGGTCTGTGATCGGGTTAGTGGATAGTTCGGGTCAAACTGTCAGCACTTTTCAGTATGACGGATTTGGCAACCTTATTAGAGGATCTGGATCAGGTGTCTCTGCAGAGCTCGGGGGAGATTTCCGCTTCCAAGGTCAGTGGCTGGAAGGATCTACAGGGCTTTATCACATGCGAGCGCGGGATTATGATCCTGTCTCTGGAAGGTTCTTAAGTAGAGATCAGGTTGAACCTATTTTGGAAGAGCCTGAGAGTGTGGATCCATATCAATTTGGCTATAACAACGGACGGGTTTATTCTGACCGTACTGGCTTGCTTTCTATGATCGCGGTCAATACAAGTGGGGTTGTAAGAAGTATCATTCAAAACGCACGAAGAGAAGCTCTTGGACAGCTCAGAGAATACTTAACGAATGAGATTAACGAGAATGTAGGCAAGCTTTTTGCAAAGGCGTTGCAATCTCTAGTACCAGGCAACCAAATTGCGCTGGATCTGTTCTCAAGTTTATCAAAACCTTCGAAACCTTTCGAGAATAAAGTGACTAGTAGATTTTGCAGGTTTACGAATGATGTATCTGGTGGTCTAATATCATATCTCTACCTGTTTCCGGCCATTAACAAAAACGACGGTGAACCAACAGAAAACGGGGTGTCTTGTCCGCTTGACTTTAATACCTCAAGCATTAAAGAAAAAAACAAAGGAGGAGTTAGACCTGATTTTCTAATGTCTCCAACCGCTCCTCTTACATTAAAACAGCAGAAAAAGAAAGATGCATATTTCATCAGTGATGTCAAAATTAGTGCTGAGAGTGTTGTAAAGGATGTGAACCCTAAGGACAAAGCCGGACAGTGGATGGGAATGTATAAGTTTGCCCAGAAATATGCGCCGTCTAAGGCTGTAATCTATATCGTTTATAAAAGAGGTGGTGTAGGTAGTGATTTAGAGAAAAAATTAATAGGATATGGCCTTAAAGAAGGAGTTCTTCTATTGATACTAGTGCTTTTCGATTAGATCATCTCGTTGAATGGAGAAGATAAATGAAGAACAAGAATACTATCTTGCTTGAGGAGGCCATTGATAGGCAAGATTTGAACACTTTAATTGCGTTGCTTGATATCGGTGTAGAGATCGACATTCATCACATTAAGAAAGCAATCTACAAGCCCAAGATTAATGAGAGCCTATTTCTCAGATTTCTTGAATCTCCAAGAATAACTCTCCCCAGTGACTTGAATAGAGATTTGGGAGAAGGAACTGTGCTTATTATTGCTGTCATGAGCAATAGACTGGATTTAGTAAAACTGTTTATTCAATTTGGAGCAGATCCTAATGTGGTAGATTACGATGGGTTATCTGCTCTTCATTGGGCATCCAGATCGGATATGGACGAGGAAATTGGAGACTATTTATTTGAGCTAACTGAACCACTCTTGCGACAGAGAGCTTTGGCGTATTCAAGAGAACGTCGCGAAGAAATATTAGATTTAACTGATGAAGATATAGACCTGTTTGTAGGACAGGTAAAACAAGCAGATGGCATTCCAGAGAATCAAGGTATATTGCCCTTTGCTGTGCTTGATTCTCTCACTTTGAGAGAAGATATTGAAGGGGTTAACCTCCTTTTGTCAAGAGGTGTTGATCCAAACGGATCTTATGGATATTCGCCCCTACGATCTGCAGCTCTTGAATATAGAGGCTTTAACCAGTCGGGGAAAAACCCAGCTAAGCTCCTGGAGATCATCAGGCTTCTAATTAATTATGGTGCCGATGTTCATGTTTGTTGGGATAATGGGGCTACGCCTCTCATGTCAGCAGCTGTATCTGAACCTTCTACTCTATTAAACTTACTTCTGGAGGCAGGGGCTCAGGTTGATCTTCCTAACAACTTTGGAACCACACCGCTCATGGATGCAGTCAGCATGGGCTGTGTTGAGAATGCAAAGATTCTACTTGAGAACGGGGCAAATATAAATGCAGTCGATAAAGAGGGCGAAACGGTTACTGATTTTTTAGATGGAATGATTACTAGATGGCTTTGCTGGAGACATGCTGGAGCCGACCAGCTCTATGTCGCAAAATCCATAGAGAAACAAATGATAAAGCTCCTTAGGCAGCATAATGACTGATCTCTGGCTTCCATGAGGTGGTAAGGAGGTGCTGCTCTTTATGACTACAGATGAATATTGCTTTATCAAGATCAGTTCCCAACAGCTCCAAATCAAGAAGG
>JAAUUJ010000055.1 GCA_012030715.1 Synechococcaceae cyanobacterium SM2_3_1
CGATCCGGCGGGCTTGATTGATGGGAATGGCAAACCCCACACTCTGGGCTCCGCGAATAATGGCCGAATTGACACCAATTGCTTCTCCATCCGCATTCAGAAGAGGACCACCGGAGTTACCTGGATTGATGGCAGCATCCGTTTGCAAAAAAGCTACCCGTGCCTCCAGGGCGCCAATATCGGAGGCGGTGCGTCCGATGCCACTGATAATGCCTGCCGTGACCGAGCTATCCAACCCTAACGGATTGCCAATGGCAATGGCCCAGTCGCCAGCCTGGAGTTGATCCGAATCCCCCAGCCGGATCGTGGGGAGATCCTGGCCTTCAATCTGAACTACGGCCACATCCGTGAGAGAATCGCTGCCCCGGACCCTGCCAGTGAAGACGCGCCCGTCCTGTAAGGTCACCTGCACCTGTTCGTGACCTTCGACCACGTGAGCATTCGTCAGGATCTGGCCTTCAGGGTGAAAAATAAATCCAGATCCTGTACTCCGTCGCTCCGGTTCGCCTTCCGGATTGGGGAGGGGTTGAATGCGAACGACCGCAGGTTCGGTTTCTGTGATCACCCTGGAGATAAAGTTTGGCTCCGCCTGAGTGTCAACGGATGAACTCACGGGTGCAGGGGAGGGTTCGTGGCTGAGCCAGAGGGATGAGGTGCGCTGGATCCCCACCCCTGCCACAGCTCCACCGGCTAGAAGTAATCCAGCTAATATTCCAGTCCTGATCTTTGCCTGCACAACAATTCTCCCTTAGAGAGTGATGCCCTTAGGTCTTGTCAATCTTCACCCCCCACCTTTCAAGCATCAAGAGACAGCCACCCCTGCTCCGGATGCTTTCTCAGGTTAGCAAATCCTCTCCGGGAATCTGTTCGTCATGATGGAATCTGACTCCTGCCTTTCTTCCCCAGATCCGAGAGATGGGAAAGAGTCCATTGCAGCAGACTTGATGCGCTCTAACCGGATCGGCAGTTGCTTCATATCCCCCAACCGCTGCCACAGATCATAGGCCTGAAAGTTGTAGAGTTGCAGTTGCATTTTGCCAGGCAAATGATCGAGGAAGTCTCGCGCAGTGCGCAGACCACATCCAGACACATTGTGCAGAATGCGGGAAGCCTCGAACAAGACACTGCTGTTCTTGGGTTTCAAGACCGTCAACTGCCAGGTTTGAGCTAGGGCCAGTTCTCCCCGTTCAATCCGGCGCAGGCCATTGATGGTTGCCAACACGATCAGCCGATCCCCGATCCCCAATCGCTCTGTATCCGAGGGCATGAGAAAATCACTCACCTCTCGTAACTGAGTATGGGCATGCTTGGCACTCTGGTAAAAAATGGGCACCACACCGTAGCCATAGGCCACATGCGAGAGCAAGCGTCCATTCAGGGTGTCATTGGCCTCAATGTGATATTCGGTCACCAGTATCGTGTGATCCTGCAGGCGAAACAGGCCCAGGATATTTTCCCCAAACGCTGCACCTGCAAACGCCTCCGCTGAGAGCGCATAGGCAGAAAACGCTTTGGCCTCCGGCAGCAGGTTGGCCAGATTGGCACTGAAGGTTTGATCATACGTGCGAATCACAATTCCCAGAGGCAACTCTCGTATCCATTCCTGGTTGAGAAGGGCCTGATGCACCAGATCATGGGCCGTCAACCCCAGCTCCAGATTCAGCAACTGATCTTCGGTAACCATGACTACACTCTTGGCCTTGACCAGACTGACCTGGGTGAGTCCCTCCAAAAAATTGCCTACCACCACGGGCAACTTGGGGAGTAATGCCTCCTGCTCAGGATTTTGGGTGATCGCCACCACAGGTTGCTGTCGTTGCAACAAAAAGGCAGCTACCTTGCGACCCACTCGCCCCAATCCGAACACCACCACATGATCCTGGTCCGGGATTGGCGGTCGGTTTTGCAGAAATTCAAAACGGGCACTGAGCATGGCATCCGCCACCAAACCAAACACGCCCAATACGAAAATGGCACTGATCAGTGAGGTGAGAAAGGAGAGACCCATCACCCAGGGCGCCACTGGCAACTCCTCATTCAGCCCCCCAAACACATCCCCAAACCCCCCCATCAGCAACACCAGACTGGTTTGAATCGCCCTCGGCCAGCTGACGCCCACTTCGGATCGCAGAATGGCAGAGGTATTGATCCCCATCACCAGCGCCAGGGTTGCCGCCAGGGCAATATTGCGCCGCAGTTGATTCTCCTGAATCCAGGTGAGCAGGTGGTTGGTAGTGTTCCCCAGATTAAAATCCTGCAGGCGACGGAGAATCGTGAAGGAGCTTAATCGCTGCCTCAGTTGCTCCCAGACGCTGGTTTGAGACACAGCAAAGTTGGGACGGGATTCCACTCTTTCGATATAGGTGATCACGTCCCCGGCATGAATGAGAGTATTCGGATTCCAGGAAAAGAAGGGCTCTCCAGAGTTTGAGCTGCTCCTACCCTGCTTTTGATAGTGGAGAAGACGCATGGCTCGTCGGTGAAACCGATACGAGGAAAACTGATCCAAGACTTCTCCCGGTTGAACAGTGCGCCGTACCACCTGCAAAGGCAGATCATCCACATTGAAAGCCCCGATAGTATCCTCGCCCAGGGCCGCCAGAGAAAAGGCTGTGGCTGGCAGTTCGGTAGGATCATAAGCCACAAAATTGGTTAGCCTACGCTCTAGTAGCCGGTTAAGGTTTTGTTTGCTGGAACGCACCACCAAACGCACATGCGGATTGATTTTGTGAATGGTAATGGCGGCTTCCAGGTTAATACTTTCATCCTGAGTCACCAGCAGCGCTGCTCGGCAACGGTGAATTTGTGCCTGCAACAATACACTTTCTGAACGACAATCTCCCAGGATCGGATCTTCATCCAACAAGGAGGGAACCGCCTCAATCTGCCAGACGGACGGATAGGTCAGATCGATGGCCACCACATTCACCTGAAAGGCTTTGAGGGCAACCACACAGTGCTGGCCCAGGCGACCCAAGCCACACACTAAAAACCGATCCCGTTGATAGGGAAGGGGGAGGTGACCAACAGAATCCGGTTCCGGCTCTTGAGAACTAGCATTTCCAAACTCCAGATGCTCGACCCAGAGCACCTCTGACTGCTCACGACAGCGGGCCAACACCCGAATGGTGGGAATCGCTCCATTCGATCCCAGCCGCTCGATTCCCTGTTGTAACCAGGGCAGGATCCGTTCCGGTTGTAAGATCTCGGCTCCGCCGGTTGCTTCCAGTTGAATCGTCAGACCGTGGGTGTGATCCACAAAAGCTTGCGCGGCAATACCAAAACGTTGCAGCGATTGATTCAGTAGCTGACTGAGCGACTGAGGATCGCCCTGTTTTGCTGAATCCAGCAGGTCAGCGGTGATCATACCGGAGCGCAAAGTGTACGATGCCTCCACTGTAGTGCAGGGGTTCCGGCAGAAGACACCAAGCGATGGTTAAATTACGGCAGAGGGCAATCATTGTCAATAGACTTTTCCGTGCCCACAGTCCTGCACTTGAGCAAACTGTTATGGGCTTATCATCCCCTCCTCAGGGTTGACCTGATAAGCTAGGGTGCGAAGCTACGGACGAGAGATTCGCTACTAAGGTTGAGTTCTAGGGTTCTCTCATTTTCTCAAGGAGTTGTCTTATGGATCCGATGCCTGCTGCTACAGAATTAGCCCCAACTCGGGGACTTCCCTGGACAAAACTGGCCATTGCCATCGCTGTTCTTGCCGCTGTCGGTGTGGCCCTCTGGCAGTTTGGTCCCAGCATTCAGGCATGGTTTTCGCAGGCACTTGAATGGATCCAGGGTCTGGGTCCATGGGGACCGATCATCTTTATTGTGCTTTATATTCTCAATACAGTTCTGTTTTTACCCGGATCAATTCTGACTCTGGGGGCTGGCATTATTTTTGGTGTATTCGCAGGCGCATTTTATGTCGTAATTGGGGCAACCATTGGAGCCAACCTTGCCTTTTTAATTGGCCGCTATATCGCGCGGGATCGAGTGGCTCGCTTGATTGCAGGCAATCGCAAATTTGCAGCTATCGATCGAGCCATTGCCCAGGAAGGATGGAAAATCGTGGGTCTGATACGTCTCTCCCCTGCGTTTCCGTTCAATGTCTTAAATTACATGCTGGGCTTAACACGCGTCTCTTTTACTGACAATATTATTGGCACGTTCGGAATCGTTCCTGGCACCTTTATGTATGTCTACATCGGTTCCTTATTTGGTAGCTTGGCTACCGTCATGTCTGATGAGACTCAAACCCTAAGTACAGAACAGCAAACGGCTCAATGGATTGTCAGGATCGTGGGTTTAATTGCCACCATTGCCGTGACGGTCTATGTAACTAAGATTGCCCGCAAAGCCCTGAATGAAGTTGTGGAGGACGAGATGCCTGAGGCCCAGCCCAACCCTCCCATGATCAGCTCAGAACCATAACCAGCAAACTCAACCCCAGGGTCACGGCTCCAAACATGCCATAGCTGATCTGCCGCAAGCGGGTCAGCTCTAATTTATGCAGAGGTTTGAGCCAGCTAAACCCAAGATTGTCTACAAACCGATCCAGGGCCACCTGCATGGGATAGGCATACAGGGACTCACTATCTTTCATGAACACCAACACCACCAGCAGAGTTGAGTAACTCCAGAGTCCACTCCAGAGAATGATGGTTACCCCGATCAAGATCTGATAGAGCATAAGCCAATCATGCAGGCCACGTAGGCTCTAGCATACAGCGGTTCCGACGCCACTAAAGACATCTTTGTCCTAAGCAATCAGCCAGCTTCACATACTCTGGTAGATGGTTATAAATCTGGGCTGAAATCCGGATCCAGAGCCGATCCAGGAAGGGAAACACCGGCACTTCGATCTGGTGCTGTTCCCACAGCCAATCATGCAGTTCCGTGGCAGAGGTCAACAAAGTTGTCTGAGCCTCATCCTGCCAACAGGAAAGGGGCAACGGCAGCGTCAGCATCGCACCGATCATACTGGCCGGGGCAGGCAAGTCACATCCCAGAACCGCAGCCAGTAACTCGCCCGCCTGCTGTACCAGGGTCTGGTTATAGGTCCGCACTGCTTCCCATCCCCATTGCTGCCAGAACTCAAGCACGGTAGGAATAGCTAACCAGGCACTGGGATCCCGTGTTCCCGTCCAGTCAAACTCCGTCACATACCCCCCGCCATAGCCATGGGAAATGGTGAGCGGATGGATCTGATGCTGATGCTGAGGATGGGTCCAGAGAAAGGCACACCCCTTCGGAGCCGACAGCCATTTGTGGGCATTCCCCGTGTACCAATCCGCCCCCAAGTCCTGAAGATCGAGGGGGATCATTCCCGGAGCATGGGCCCCATCCACCAGAACTGGAATCCCTTGGTTGTGACTGGCCTCGATAATTTCCTGCAGAGGCAGGATCAGGGCCGAACTGGAGGCAATGTGATCCAGAACCACCAGCCGGGTGCGCGGATTGAGAGCAGCCGCGACAGCCGCGATCACCTCCTGAGGATGGGCAAGAGGAAAGGGAATCGGGGCCTCCACCAGCTGGGCTCCGGTGCGCTGGCAGAGATAGTGCAAGCTGTGTTGAACGGCTCTGTAGCCATGATTGGTGGCCACAATCTCATCCTGAGGCTGCCAGTCCAGGGATCGCAACACCGTGTTCACGCCTGTGGTTGCATTCTCCACAAACACCAGATCCTCAGGAGCGGCTCCCACAAAGGTTGCCAGTGTTGCTGCTGCGTCCCTCAAGCGGTGAGCCAGTTCTTTGGCCATAAAGCGAACGGGCTGGGCCTCCAGCCGCTGCTGCCACTGGTGCTGGGCCTCTAGAACAACACGGGGAGTGGCCCCAAACGAGCCATGATTAAGAAATATACATTCCGGGTCCAGACACCAGTGCTGGCGTGCCTTCACCCCAAAACCCAGATCTGTACTTGCCTGCATCATCCTTTCTCCAGTCTCCTGCCCAACCGTAACGCAGCCTGGTATCGCAGGATAAATTTCAGTGTGTTGCAAAATACTGCAAAATTCAGTTCCGACAATTCATAGGACGCATGTTAAAGTAAACTCTGTTACGACCATTTGTTCAGCGCTATTCCTTCCTGCAGCGGGGAGAGGGTTATGACGGATACGGAACTAGCCCAACTCTTGCAAAAAGCACTGGCCAATGAGCATCTGACTCTACAGTTGAAACGGCAGGGCACGCAGTTGATGATCATGATCAACCGTTCTGCCGATATGGATCTGGACTTCAAGATCCTCACGGATTGGTTTACTACTGCAGCCAAGAACCTGCCTGGTGGCATTACCGTAGAACGCTTGAACCTCTACAGTCGGGTGTATGGGGAGCAAAATCCCGATTGGCGTGAGACTGTTGAGTGTGCTGTTTCCAAATCGGCGGTGGCAGCCGATGCCCCAGCAACTCCACCCCCATCCCGTCGAACTCGGGAGCAGGAAACGATCGCAGCTTCTCAGGAAACCACCGAGATCGCTGATGGTTACGAAGAGCAATCCTCAGATGCCCCTCTGGACCTGAAGCAGTACCGCTTTATCCGCAATGAGCTGCTGCTGAAAACTTCACTTCCGGCACCGCCTGCAACCATCAGAACTCTGGTTCGCTTTTTTCATCAACTGGATCCTTCTGACAAGCGGAAAGTCCTCCCCCTCCTGTCCAATTTTTTCAAAGCGGGTACTCCCTCCGATCTGAGCTCGCTGCCAGACCATCTTCAATCCTGGATGCAGGATCTTCAGCAGTGGGAGGAGAAGAAAACTAAGGATGCTTCCATCTGGCTCAGCCGTTACTGCGCCTACCCTGAGAAAACCCTGTCTGAAATTGGAGAGTCGGATCCCGCCACAGAGTCCAGGCCGCCGCAGGCTAATCAGGTGTCCCCTTCCCCCCACCCGGGGGCATCCTCTAACAGTCAGGGTTTCTTCCGAGAAGGAACCCCTCCTCAGATCTCAAAAGCAGGGCGGGCCGTTCAGGTGGGCAAAGCCCTAAAGGTGGCGAGTGTTGCCGGAAACCTGAGCATGGCATCGGCGGTAACCCTATCTCTGCTGGTGGGGATGGTGTTTGTTCTCTGTATCGCTCTAGTTGCAACGATCTCGGAGTCAGGCTTTACCCTCAGCTGGCTGGTGTTTGGGATCATCGGTGCCATTGTGCTCAATCTCCTGATCTTCTTCCTCTCCCCCTGGATCATGGATATGGTCCAGCAGATTCTCTACAGCACCCAATGGATCAGCCTCTCGCAGGTGGAGCGCTCCAGTCCTGAATCGGCAGCTGTGATCCGGCGGGTTTGTGCCAAGTACAACCTTCCTGAACCTCGCCTGGGTTTGATCTACGACGACAACCCCACTGCCTTTACCTACGGCAGTTTACCGAGCACCGCCCGGCTGGTGGTGAGTCAGGGCTTGTTCACCTATCTGGATGACGATGAAGCGGCCACCGTCTATGCCCATGAGCTGGGCCACATCGTCCACTGGGACTTCGCCGTCATGACCCTGGCCTCTACCCTGGTCCAGATCACCTACTTGATCTACACCTACATTAATGACAGCATGAGGGGAGACAACCAGCTGTCAAAAAAACTGCGCAATCTGGCCCTGCTAGCCTACATTTTTTATGTCGCCGGATCTTACCTGGTCCTGTATCTCTCCCGAGTACGGGAGTATTTTGCCGATCATTTTGCAGCCGAGGTCACAGGGAACCCCAATGGCCTCTCGCGGGCGCTGGTGAAAATTGCTTACGGGATCCTGGAGGTGGGGGAACGGCAGCGGGAACGCGGTGAAGAACCCAGTCGCCTGCTGGAGGGCACCCGAGCTCTGGGGATCTACGATCCTAAAGCCGCAACCTCCACAGCCACCGCTTACCGAGTGGCAGCAGATCCGGTTCAGGTTGGCAAAGTCTTTCTCTGGGATCTGTTTAATCCCTGGGCCTTCTGGATGGAGTTGAGTTCTACCCATCCGCTCACGGGTAAACGGGTGCGGGCTCTGACGACCTATGCCGAGCAGCTGGGTCTGGACACCGAATTTGACATGGGTCGTGTGGTGGCGCAGGGCAAGCATCTGGATCGCAAGCGTCTCTACGGTGGCTTTGGGCTGGATCTGGCCATCATGAATGCCCCTTTCATCGGGATCATTCTGGGAATTCTTATCTCCATCCCCGCCTGGGATCTGGACAGCATGCAAGCCTTGACCATCCCCTTGGGATCCGCGATCCTCTGTGGCTGTATTGGGGTGCTGGTGAAGACCCTGGTCATGTACCCCGGCTTCAAGCAGGCCCCGACCACCACGATCATTAAGGCCATGAGCAATCCCTATGCCAGTCCGCTACGGGGGATTCCACTCCGGCTGGAGGGAGCGATCATCGGGCGGGGCGATGCGGGCTACAAGTTTGGCTCGGATCTGAAACTTCAGGATTCGACGGGCCTTATCTTTCTGCATTACGCTTCCCGCTTTGGTCCCCTGGGCAACTTCCTGTTTGGGGCCAGCCAGGCGGACACCTTGATTGGGCAGCAGGGTCAGGCGGTAGGCTGGTTCCGGCGCGGAGTGGCACCCTGGGTGGATCTGCAGGAGGTCACCACCCAACGGGGTCAGAAAGTTACCAGTCACCATACCTTCTGGGGGTTGGTGCTCGGATTAGCTGGGGTTGTTATTGGCATTGTGATCATGGCCTTCTAACCTCCAGAGAAGACAGGGATCAGGTCGTGGGGGAGTCTGAAGTTAGAACAGAGGTCAAGACTTCTCCTCCAGTGGCAGAGGTGTCATGATGCAGAGGGATGAAAAAGGTGACAGTCGATCCCATTCCTTCTCCAAGACTGTGAAACGACATCTCCCCATCCATCGCTTCCACCAACCGCTGACTGATCGCCAACCCCAACCCTGTTCCACCGTATTGCCGTGTTGTCGAGCCATCCACCTGACTGAAGGCATGGAAAAGGAGGAGCTGCTTGTCTTGAGATACACCAATGCCTGTGTCGATCACCTGGATGCAGCAGCGGGGGGGAGAACTGACAATCTCAGCCTGAACCGTGACACTGCCCTCATGGGTAAACTTAACCGCGTTGCCCACCAGATTCAACATCACTTGTAGCAGACGCTGATAATCCCCCAGGAGCACGATGGGATGAAGACGCGGGCGCACAAACATCAGAGATAACTGCTTTTGTTGCGCCTGCAGGCGAGTTTTATTCTCGACATCGGCAAAAAGGGCTTCCAGATCACAGGGTTGGCGACTGATATCCATCTTGCCAGCTTCGATTTTGGCAATATCCAGAACATCATTGATCAGGGCAAGCAGATGCAGGGCTGAGCGGTAGGCTTCCTGTAAAAACTCATTTTCTTCTTCACGATCTTCCGCCATATCATCCAGAACCAGCTTCAAAAAGCCGATCATGCCGTTCAGGGGGGTGCGCAGTTCGTGGGATGTGTTAGCCAGGAACTGACTTTTGAGGCGATTGGCCGATTCTGCCTGAGTGCGAGCCTGCTCCAGTTCTTTGTTCTTCTGGCGGAGGGTGTGGTTAGTCAGTTGCAGACGGGTGGCCAGCTGGCGACTTTGATCCAGGAGGGCCGCATGGGCAATCACCGTTCCCAGGTAAGTGGAGATTCCCTGCAGAACCTGTAGGTGCTCGGGTTGCCAGGGAGGAGGGGGATCTGCCTCCAGGTGCTCCACACAAATAACACTGTTGGCATACCCCTGATAAGAGGTGGTCACCGTCAGCTGACGCTCACTCAACAGCGGTTCATCCTGTTTGAGGGCTTGCAGAAAATGGGGGAAATCTGCCAGGGCCACTGTCTGGTTAAGCAGGGGGGGAGGGGAGACAAGGCGGCGATACTCAGCCGCAATACTCAGGGAGTCACTGCCCATTTCATAGAGGCCCATCACACAGCGACTGGCTCCGTACAGTTCTCCCAATTGATCCACCGTCTGCTGCAGCAGCTCGTTAATATCCAGGGTGCGGCGAATCGAGCGCATTAAGCGATCCGCGACACTGCGGTAGGAATCCGGCATCTCCCCAGGCACAGTGACACGGGATCTCAGAGTGAGGGCATGTGGATCTCTGCGGTTGGCATCGAGCAGCTGACCCACTGCAGCAATCGCCACCACCTCCCCCTGGGCATTCAGAAGGGGGTTGAGGGTGAGATGCAGGTGCAATTTGTAGTCCTGGGTCCAGATTTGAGTCGGTAGCTGCACCGTCTGGACCCTCTCCACCACATGTTGAACCTGGGTCTGGTAGTTGAGTTGATCGGCGATCTCCCAGAGCTGCTGCCCAGCTAAAATCTGCTGAGGATTTACGCCGTAGGACTCCGCCTCTTCCCAGGACAATGACAGCAGCTTTCCCTGCGGATCCTGAATAAAGAAGAATGATCCTGAGGCAAACGAAGCGGAGACTTGCAAGTTTGACATAGTTCAGACTCAAGCTTGGCCAGCATGATGTCTAATCGTATCCTGCCCATCTCCTTTCGCCTTGGCCACGGTGGAGGGCTGCCCCAGTTTGGCAAAGATCATCCGACCTGCTGCTGTTTGAATCGCACTGGTTACCACGACCGATCGTTTCTTGCCCAACAGCCGTTGCCCCTCTTCTACCACCACCATGGTGCCATCGTCTAAATAGCCAACACCCTGACCCGGTTCTTTGCCTTCGCGGGTAATTTTCACCTCCAGGCTGTCCCCCGCAATATAGAGAGGACGCAGGCATTCTGCTAATTCATTCACGTTCAAGACATTCACATCCAGGACCATCGCTACTTTGTTGAGATTAAAATCAGTGGTCACCAGGGCTCCCCCCACACTCTGGGTGAGACGCACCAGCTTGTCATCCACCGTATTCAGTTCTGGATAATCAGCTTCGTGAAAAACAATCCGACCCTCATACTTGCGCCGCATCTCCTGTAGCATTTCCAGTCCCCGCCGCCCCCGTTCACGCTTCTGCGGATCGGCTTTATCGGCAATCGTCTGCAATTCCGCCAGCACAAAGCGAGGCACGACCAACGTGCCTTCCAAAAAGCCTGTGTCAATCAGGGATTCAATCCGACCATCAATGATGGAGCTGGTATCCAGAACTTTTGCTGAAGCCGGAGAAAGACTTCCCTCCGCCAGGAGCGCGGCCTGCAGGGCGTAGTTGGGGTTAAACAGCCGGATCAAAGCCGGACCCTGTGTATCCGCCAGACTGATCCCCAGATAGGCAATCGCCAGACTGAAAAAGATCGAGGCCAGAGGCTCAATGAAGATCAGCTCAGGAGGCAATGGGATCAAGTAGATGGGCACCATGGACAGGTTAGCCAGCACCAGGGCCAGCACCAACCCCACGGAGCGCGTGATCAAAATATCAGGGGGAGAGCACGCACATTGGACTCAAAGCGCCGCACCGACCAGCGCACCCCCAAACCCAAGGCCAAGCCCACAAAGACACCAAACCCACCAGTGACGAAGCGGGCTCCGGTCAAGTTAGCCCCCTGCAATACCGGTTCTGGCAGGTAATCAATGCCATAAAAACCGACTCCTGCCCCAGCAAGGATGAAAATGAAAGTGATCAGAAAATCAAGCATAGGATAAAGAGAAGGTATGGTGCAGCCCAATCAGCGAGAGGATCAACTCCTCACCTGTAGCATATACTTACGCGCTTTGACCTCGGTAAGTCTGACCCGCAAGGGAATTTAATGTCATTCTGGATGACAGGTGCCCATTCTTCACTTCCCCCGGCCATGACTTCTGCTGTTGCGCTTCAATTGGATAGCTCTCCCAACCCCCTCAGTTGGCCAGATGCCGCCTATATCCACATTCCCTTTTGTCGTCAGCGCTGCTATTACTGTGACTTTGCCACTGGGCTGGGTACTGCCGATCTGATCGCCACCTATGTTCAGGTGCTCTGCCAGCAGATCCAGTCCTTGCCCGAGGTGGATCAACCCCTGCAGACCGTCTTCTTTGGCGGGGGCACCCCCTCTCTGCTCACTCCCACCCAGTTACAAGACATCCTCAGCAGTTTACGAGCCCGAGTCCCGTTTGCCAGAGATATCGAAATCTCCCTAGAGGCCAATCCGGGAACCATCTCCCGCGATCAACTGGCCGCCTATCAAGAATGGGGGGTGAATCGGATCAGTCTGGGGGTCCAGGCTTTTCAACCCGAGTTACTGGCCGCCTGTGGGCGCTTGCACGGGGTAGAAGCGATCTACACCGCTGTTGAAGATCTGCGGGCGGTGGGCCTGAATAACTTTAATCTAGATTTAATCTTTGGGCTACCGCATCAGACGCTTGCGGACTGGCGGGAATCCCTACAGCAGGTGTGTCAGATCCGGCCCACACATATTTCTCTGTACGATCTCACGATTGAGCAGGGGACTCGCTTTGGGCGTCTTTACCACGCGGGGATGAATCCGTTACCTGCAGAAGAGATCACAGTTGCCATGTACCTGGAGGCGATTGAGATCCTCAGCTGTCAAGGCTATGACCACTACGAGATCTCAAACTTTGCCCAACCCGGATTTTCATGCCGCCACAATCGCGTCTACTGGGAAAATCGCAGCTACTACGGTCTGGGCATGGGGGCCACAGGCTATGTGCAGGGGCGGCGGATTCAGCAACCGCAAAAACTCCATGATTACTTTTTACAGGTGCGCTCGGGTCAGGAACCGACCGATCCAGTGGCTACCCTCGCTGATCAATGGATGGACACCCTGATGCTGGGGCTGCGGCTGCGGGAAGGGATCAGTCTGGAGCAGCTTTACGGTCAGTTTCCGGCTGCATGGATCACTGCGGCTCACCAGCAACTGAGCGGTTATGAAAAGCAGGGATGGATCAGCTGGGAGAACGGACGAATCCGCCTGATCCCACCCATGGGCTGGCTGCATTCCAACACGATCATTGCCGTGCTGTTTGCGATCCCAGATCCCAAATGACTTCAATCTTTACAGGTCCCAGTAGTAATAGAGCAAAAACCCACCTCCGCAGAGATGGGCCAATTTGATGAAAATCAATCAGATGCAGCTGCTCTCAACCCTCAGGGAAGAACAGTGTCATCCCGCTCCGTCAGGATCTGAATCCGCTCGTCTTCCGATGGGGGGGTGTCAGGCTGATCAAAGGATCCAGGGAGGCTAACCAGGAAGTCCGCTAGTGCGGCTTGCTCACGACCATCATCCTCAAAGCCATCGTTTTCACCGTTGTCATCCAGATCTACCCGATCGGTGGAGGGGAAGGGATAATCATCTCCCCCATCCGCCAGGAAGTTAAGCGTGACCACCCGAATCGTGGCCGGGGCACCCGCTGCAATCGCGCCATTTTCTACGATCACCTGCGTCACCGCGCCAGTGTCATCGATCAGGGCTGCGTTTTGCACCCGACTGTTCTCAGGCAAAGTTGGATCATAGCTGAACTTGATGCCACCCACCTGAATCGTCTGTCCACCTCCGATGTTGGCCACACCATGCTCCAGCACCGCCAGCAGTTCCTCTGCCGTCAGGGTGAGCAAAGTCAGGCCATTGTTAAAGCGCAGGGCATTCTGAATATCCAGGGCTGAGACATCGCCATCCTGTTTACCCGTGAGGGGGTTGGCCAGAGGCGGAACTCGTTCCCCAGTGGCACCCGGCAGCACCGCACCAATGGAGGCCCGGATCCCGCCACCGTTTTTGATGGAAACCGCCACACTCGGATCCACAGCCCGCGCCCGCGCCAGGTTGGCATCCGCCGTCAGGTTGCCCAGGTTAGTTTCCTGAGAGCGCACATCCTGACGCTCACCATTGAGGAAGACGGCAGTAGTGCCGAAGAAGGGAGCGCCATCTAACTCCAGTAACACCTCAGCGACTTCGTCAACTAGAGCAATGACCTCAGGATCAGGTGCTGCATTTCCAGTCTCAGCCACCCCCTGATCATCGGCGGGGTAGGGGCCACTTAGATCATTGATTCCAGTCAGGATACCAGCATCATCAAAGTCCACAATCAGGCGGCCCACATAGCGATATTCCCGATCGGTATTCACCAGAGCAATGGGCTCACCGGAGGCAGAGTTGTAGAGAAGTGGATAGTCGCCAGAGGGCTCTTTGCCAAACTCAGTGCGGATCCGGTCTTCGGGATCGGCTAGCAGGGTATCGGACCCCCCCGCAATAATCACGTCGACATCCCGCAGCAGTCCTGCCAGAGTGATCTCGTTCTGGATCTGTTGCAGGTGGGCCAGAAGGACAATTTTGTTGATGCCAGATGCACTTAGGGTATCGATCTCACGCTGCAAGATCGACGCCAGCGACGCCAGGTCCGTGGGATCAGCAGGATTTACGCCCACGTCCCCAGGCTGAGAAATGGAGGACAGCAAGGGTGTGGTGGCACCCACAACGCCCAGGGGTTCGCCATTCACATCGACAACCACACTTTTAGCCAGTTGGCCAGGGCTCGTGCTGGCATCGGCAGCGCTCCTGGGGTTGGCCTCCAGATCAGCAAGGTTGTCATCCAGGAAAAAGTCGAGGTTGGCACCCAGGTAGGGGAAAGTTGCATTTTCAAGCAAACCAGCCAGAGTACCCGTGCCAAAATCAAATTCATGGTTACCCAGGACTGCAACCTGAAACCCCAGGGCGCTATTGATCAAAACGTCCGCCTCGCCAGCAGTAACGTTATAGAAGGGACCAGGGATCCAGAGGTCGCCGGAGGTTAGCTTCACCGTATTGGGAAACTCTGGTGCCAGGGCATTCAACACAGAAGAAAAGCGCGGAATATCACTGACGGCTGCAGTACCTGCCTCCTGATCTGCTGCATGCAGGATCTGCAGAGTGAAGGCCGGAGACTCACTGGAGAGAGTGACATCGGGATCAGACTGGAGAGGACCACCTCCACCCCCACCTGAACCCCCATTCGCTACGGTTGGGGTACTGTCGCTACCACAAGCACCCACTAAAGAAAGGACAAGACTTGCTAGACATAGAGTCGCAAGCCGGGATGAGTTGCGGATCTCCATCTGATCACTCCTCAATTGAGAAAGGGAACGAAACTTCATTGTTTCATCCGAAAAAAAGTGCTTATCAGGCTCACGCTATCAACACAATACGGTAACCTCAAACCATGAACAGGTTAAGAGAGTACTAAGAGAAGTACAGAGAGCCTGTTTATCAAGCCTATTCACAGACGCGGCGTACCATATATGGAGCCCTGAGCAATGGGAGGCTCACAAATCGCCATAATTCTAGAGACATTAGCATTGAACCCAGACAAAAGCTAAAGTTTTGACCCCACTAGGAAATTTTGTCTGGCTGCCAGCCGAACCGTTGCAGATCAATGGCTCCCTGAGTATCAAAAATCACACCTTCTGCCTCCAGCAGGACTCGTTGCAGCTCATCACTGCCATAGCGCCGGGGAGAGTAAGAGATCTGGCCTTTGGCATTCACAACCCGTTGCCAGGGTACAGTAGAGGCTGGATCCGCCAGTCGAAAGAGGGCATAACCCACCTGCCGCGCATGCCCCGGATACCCTGCGAGTCGAGCCACCTGACCGTAGGTTGCTACCTTCCCCGTGGGAATCTGGCTGACCACCTCAAAAATGTGCTGATAGTACTCGGAGGGAGCCATCAATCAAGGAGCGTTCCTGTCAGTTGCACTCAAGATCTGAGCAGAGGTTGCCGTGGGGTGCGGGCCTTGATCACCACAATCACCAGGAAGAGGATCAGCGTTAAGGTATTGGCCAGAATAATGGCTCGGTCCTGGCGCAGGAATCCATACAGGTTCCAGGTAGAAATCCCCGTGCCAAACAACAACAGATAAGACCAGGAAAAGTCATTAGCACTGCGAGTCTGGCAGGTTTTGATCGCCTGGGGTAGAAAGCTGGAGGTGGTTAAGCAGGCCGCCGTCAGGCCCACCCAATCGGTTACGGTCATGCTTATTCCAACTGGAGACAAAAGATCCTCTACAGTTTAGAACTACAGCCTCGGATCTGGATCGTGCCCCTGGAGAATACTCAATCCCTCAAGCTATGTTTTGGGTGAAGGGAAGGATGAACCTTGGGTTCAGCAATATAGTCTTACTGGAGATGGTCTGGAGGAGAACAGTATGTCTCGGTCTTGTTTCAGGAAGTTTTGGCTTAGCACGGCTACACTCGCCCTCTTCTGCCTAGGCTGTTCAACCCCTTCACCGATCGCAATTGACACCGCCCGGGAGAATGCCAGTACCTCCCTGTTCACCTCAACCGGGGCAGTTCCTCCGCAGGGAGGACAACGCAGGGAACTGATCCATGACGGGCGAGTGAGAACTTATTACCTCTACACCCCGTCCACGTTTGACTTTAGCAGACCCCTACCCCTGGTCATAGCTCTGCATGGGGGTGGAGGTACAGGAGAACGTTTTGCCAATACAACCGCCTACGATGCAGTTGCCGAAGCCGAAGAATTTATTGTGGTCTACCCTGATGGGGTGAATGAGCGCTGGAATGATGGCCGCGACAATACCGATACCTCGGTGGATGATGTTTCCTTTATCGCCGCTCTGATCCAGGAGCTGAGCAGTATTCGATCCATCGAACCGGACCAAGTCTATGTCACTGGCATCTCCAACGGTGGTTTTATGACGGCACGTCTAGCTTGTGACAGACCCGATCTGTTTGCGGGCTATGCCATTGTGGCCGCCAGCTTACCAGACAATATTGAAGACACCTGCGACGTGCAAAATCCAGGATCCATACTGGTCATTCATGGGACTGCTGACCGCTTCATTCCCTATGGAGGAGGGGAAGATCCGGGGGGAAATGCGATTCTCTCGGTTCCTCAAGCCACGCAGTTTTGGGCCGAAGCCAACGGCTGTAACATCAGCGGACGCACGCGCTGGCTACCCAACACGGATCGGCTAGATCGCACGGTGGTGGCGGAGACTAACTATGGGGGTTGTAGGCAGAATGCCCTCCAGTTAATGACCCTCTGGGGAGGAGGCCACACCTGGCCGGGGGGTTTAGATCAACCCCGCTGGCTTGTGGGAGTCACCAGTCAGGAAGTGAATGGCAGTCAGGTGATCTGGGACTTTTTTCAGTCACGATAGGGGACACGGGCCAGAAGTGTAAGTGGCATACTCACCGCCACCCCAAAGGAATGGGGCAGTATGGTAGGGATACAGCTGTATCCTCGACGGGTCTATGGATTCCTCCTGGAAAGATCATCTGCTCAAGTCCCGCTACTCTCGCTTACTGGCTTGGACGATTCGCAAATGGCAGAAAGATGAATGCCTGGATATGGGGGCAGCTCTGGCCTTTTATTTCCTGATTTCACTTTGCCCCATTGGCCTGATCTTGCTGAGTATTTCGGGTCGCTTGCTGGATCCGACTTCAGAAGTTTATCATCAGATCCTTCTGCACACCCAAAGGATCTTTCCCCCGGCCACCACCCAAACGGTTGCCACGACTCTGAGCTACCTGAATCAGGATAGTCTCAAGGCAGGAACTTCTGGCTTTTTGCTGACCTTATTTGCCGCCAGTGGAGTATTCTCTGCCCTCAATCGAGCTGTGGAAAAGATCTGGAAGATCCATGCCCCCGATCCCCCCCCCTCAAGCTGGCTTAACCATGCCTGGGACGTGATCAAAGATCGCTTATTTGCTTTTTTGCTGATGTTAAGCTCCATTGCCCTGATTCTATTTTCGTCCCTCTCCAACATCCTTCTGAAAATTGCTTTGAATATCGTCTTGAGTCTGAATCAAGACCTGATCGGATTTAATATTGACCAGATTCCTTTTCTGACAGAGCTGGAATTTGAAAGTATCTATCTTTTCTTGACAATAGGCATCGCCATTCTCTTTAAGATCCTGCCCCCCATCGATCTCAAGTGGCGAGATGTTTTACCTGGGGCCTTACTGACCGGTTTACTTTTGACAATTCTGCAAAGGCTTGTCAGTCAAAGCATTATTCAATTGGGCAGCAATTACCATTCCTATGGTGTGGTTGGTAGCACGATCATTCTCTTGCTCTGGCTTTATCTAGCCTGTCAGATCCTCTTTTTGGGCTGTGAGTTTACCTATGCTTATACTCATCTGTTTGGTAGTTGTCATCATCCAGTTCCACTTCCTAAAGGGTAGGTCTTCCCTTTATCAATAGCCCGACTGACCTGAACTTGCAGATCCTGTATCCTGGCTGAATTATCTAAAACCACATCGGCTAACGTCACCTTTTGATCTAAAGGCCATTGGCTGTCAATGCGAGCCTGTATTTCCATTTCTGTTAAGTTATCCCGATCTCTCAGGCGTTGCTTTTGCTGGTGAGGTGGACAGGTCACTACCCAGATTTCTGTCACCATGTCAGTCATCCCGGCTTCAAATAGTAGCGGCACCACCCAACAGACTATCGAGTGATCCTGCCACTGCGTAGTTCGAGCCCGCAGTTGTGCCTTTACGTAAGGATGAATCTGCTGCTCTAACCATGAGCGTTCTTCGGGATGATCAAAAACAATCCGACCCAGCGCTTTGCGATCCAATTGGCCATTCTGATCCTGGATTTCTGAACCAAAATGGTCGAAGAGGTCTTGCAAAATGGGGGAACCAGGGGAGACGGCCTCCCGCGCCAGTTGATCTGCGTCCAGAATGGGGATCCCCATCTCCGCCAGTAGGGCTGCCACAGTTGACTTGCCAGTGGCTATCCCTCCGGTTAAACCCAGCAGGCGCTGTGTCATGGAAGCTCAACCAGGCTGTTTATTCCAGAACAATGTCAGGGCGTTTGTTACTGGGCAGCAGCCGTTTTTCCAGAACCCCATCAATCAAGCCATACTCTTTAGCCTGATCCGGACTGAGGAAAAAGTCTCGATCGGTATCCCGTTCAATCTTTTCCAGGGGCTGTCCGGTGCGTTCCGCCATAATCTGGTTGATCTGTTGCTTTAGAAACATCACCTCACGGGCCTGGATATCAATGTCCGTGGCTTGTCCCTCAGCACCACTGGAGGGCTGGTGGATCATGATCCGGGCATGAGGGAGGGAAAGACGCTTGCCAGATGCTCCAGCATTAAGCAGAAAGGCCCCCATACTGGCGGCAATCCCCATACAAATCGTGCAAACATCCGGCTGAATGTACTCCATGGTGTCGAAGATCCCCATGCCTGCGTAGATTGATCCGCCCGGACTGTTGATGTAGAGATAAATATCACGCGTAGGATCATCCGACTCTAAAAACAGCATCTGAGCAATGGCCAGATTGGCGACCTCATCATCAATGGCTCTGCCCAGAAAGACGATCCGGTCCCGCAGGAGGCGAGAGTAAATATCAAATGCCTTTTCACCACGACTGGATTGTTCGACAACGGTGGGCACCACCACCATCTGCGGTTGCGATTGGAAAGCAGACATAACGTATTCATCGAGCTTGCTTTTTCCAGGATGACACATCATCCCGCTTCTACAGGGTAGTGATCCTCGCCCTTGACCACCACAGGGGGAGAGGGGGCAGCTCCAGAGTCAGGATCAGAACCTGACTGAGCGGGTAACCATCTCAAGAAGGGCAGGGGCATCAACGTGGACAGGTTGGTGATCACCACCAGCAGCCCCAGGGCCTTAAAGTTTGTCTCTGTTACCCCCAGCCATTGCATCAGCACCCCACCCAGCTCGTGAGACAGAAAGGAGGCCAGATTGATGACAGACATCAGGAGCGCAAATAGAGTCGCTTCAATTCCAGGAGGGCAGAGACGAGCCGCCAGCACCAGAATGGGCATATAGGCAAGCTGACCAGCCACCGTCAGAATCACACTATCCCCCAGACTAAACCAGCGATCATCCACCCCCCAGCTACGATTAAGATGGTAAACCAAAATTAAATTGGTCATACCCAGCCCCGAGGTGATCACTGTGATCCATCCCAGAAGCGGGCGCAGGGACAGATAGCGGAAAAAGGACTGGAATACCACCACTCCCACAAGGCTTGCCACACTGGTAGCCAGGCGGATTTCCCCTAAAAAGGCAGGACTGAAGCCAAGATCATTGGTCACAAAATAAAAAAAGGCTGATTCTGCTGTTGGGGTCGACTGCCAGAGAAAGATAAAGAGCACAGGCAGATAGAGGGACGGTTCTCGCACTGCTGCCCAGATCTGTTGCAACTGCTGCGGGAGCGCCACCCCGCTGAGGATCCCCGCCTGAGGCAATTCTTGAATGAACAAGGCAGCCACCAAACTTGCCAGCGGCAGCAACGCAGTCAGACCAAATAAGACCTGCGGGGGATAGGACTCTAGCAACACCCCTCCGAGGTAAGCCGTAATCAGCGATCCCAAAGCCGTACTCCCCCAGCAGAGAGATTGCAGGGTCCCCGTAGCTCCCCAATCCTGAGTGCGGGCCCGCTCCACCACCAGAGAATCCACGATCACATCCCCAATGGCAGTCGAGAGAGAGGCCAGCAGCACTGCCACCGTTGCCTGCAGAGGAGACTCCACCCACAAAGCCATGGCCAGCCAGGCACCACACCCCAAAAGGCCTGACAACACCAGATAGGAGCGCCGACGATACCCTGCGATCGGAAGCGTATCCGAAAGCCAGCCGTAGAGAGGCTTGATTGTCCAGGGTAAGACCGTAATCCCTGTGAGCGCCGCCACCTCCGCTGGACTGAGCCCCAGCTGGTCTTTGAAGAAGAAACTGGTGGCCAGCCGCGCTAACCCGATGGCTCCCTGCACAAAGTACACCGCCAGGATTGCCACCATGGCTGGGGAAAGCAAGGTGCGGAGCTCAGCCCCTTTCGCCCGTAGTCGCGTCCACGTAGAAGATGCCATACTCTCAAAGTGAAGGAATGTAAACAAATTCCTTCTATTCTAGAAGTCTATTCAGCCCTTTCAGCTGGTGTACTCGGCGATCACCACCGTGATATTGTCACGACCCCCATGGGCCTTGGCGGCTTCGATCAAAATCACTGGTAGATCATCTAGCTTGGGTGCTTTCAAACAATACTCCACAATTTGCAGATCACTGAGTTCTTCCGTCAGCCCATCACTACAGAGGAGCAACTTATCTCCGGCCCGAATGGTAATCGGTTGCACAGCAGGGGCTCCAGTATCAGGCCGACCCAGACAGCGCTCCAGAATATGCCGCCATGGGTGCATGCGCGCCTGTTCAGCAGTCAATTCCCCCTGCCGGATCGAGCGGGCCACCAGCGTGTGATCCTCCGTCATCTGCATCATTTGCTGGCCACGCAGACGATAGAGGCGAGAATCCCCAATGTGGCACTCCAGCAATTGTCGTTGGGATCTACCATGATGGCCACCACGGTCGTTCCCATATCGGCCCGATCCGGGTGACGACGCTGATCCTCCAGGATGGAGCGATTCGCAGCCTCCACGGCATCCGTCAGTAACTGGGGAGCAGGTACCGTTTTCCATCCCCATTCAATTTTTTGCTTGATGGCCTCAACCGCTAGCAAGCTCGCAGTTGCACCAGCAGCATGCCCCCCCATCCCGTCTGCCACAATAAAATAGCGGCCATCGGGATCGCAGAAATAGGCATCCTGGTTATTATTTCGAACCTTGCCAGGATCGGTTGCGCAGGCAAATCGCATCACATCAGTCGTTCAGAGCGCTCTAGACGTAACACTACTCGGATGAGAGCCCCAGCGGCAATGACTGCCAGACAAAGGGCGATGATTGTTAAGGTAGCATGACCCGCTACAAATAAGTGTGTTGCCGATGTAATAAATGCACTAAAAAGAAGTGCGTAGATCCCCCCCATGCCAATCGAAGACAGCTTCCGGAGCAGGCGTTCCGAGTCCGATGCCCGTACCCGCAGACGCAGCTCCCCCTGTTCAATTCGCGTCAGGGTAGTTTCAATCCGGCGGGGCAGACTGAGACTAGTATTGGTGAATTCTGCCGCCTGACGGCCCACCTGTGCCAGCAGGGTTTCGCCATCGGAGGCATTGAAGGTGATCAGCTCATCCGCAAAGGGCCGGGCCACTTCCATAAAGTCAAAATCCGGATCCAGTCCTTTGCCCAGTCCCTCCAGGGTGGTCATGGCTCGCATCACAAAAGTAAAGGTAGCGGGGAAGCGAAAGGGCTGGTCGTAGGCCAACTCGTAGAGATCCTCACTGATGGCCGCCACGGACACCGTCTCACTGGTGAAGGGTTTGTCCATGAAGTGATCCAGCATGTACTGGACGGATCGGCGCACCGGGGTCATATCCGCTGTGGGCACCAGCGCTCCTAAATCAATCAGGGACTGTACCACCAGATCTCCATTTTTAGAGGCAATCCCCGTCAGGGTCACCATCAGTTTTTCGCGAATATCAGGACGGATGCGCCCCATCATGCCAAAGTCGTAAAAGATCAGGGTGCCATTGGGCTGCACCGCAATATTGCCCGGATGGGGATCGGCATGGAAGAACCCATCCTTGAGAAGTTGACGCAGATAGGCATGGGCCCCCAGACGAGCGAGTTCCTTGCGATCCAGGCCGACTTCAGACAGCGCCTCATAATTGCTGATCTTGATCCCAGGCAAATACTCCAGGGTCAGGACACGGCGGGCGGTGTAACGCCAGTAGACTCGAGGAACAGCCACCTGAGACAGATCCCGAAAATTACGCCGGAACGTATCTGCATTGCGCCCCTCATTCAGATAGTCCACTTCCTCCCAGAGAGTGCGGCGACACTCTTCGTAAATACCCAGCCAGTCACGCCCTCCTTGCCCCCAGCTGGTGCGGTACTGAAAAAACTCAGCAATGCCTCGCAGGATCTCCAGATCAATGGTAAACAGACGGGTCAGTCCGGGACGTTGAACCTTGACCACCACCTCTTCACCGGATTTAAGCTTGGCCCGATGGACCTGCCCCAAGCTGGCTGCCGCTAGGGGTGTAGCCTCAAAGTAGGCAAAGATCTTTGGCACCTCCTTCCCCAGTTCCGCCTGGATAATCACAGCCACCTGCTCATAGCCAAAGGAAGGCACGCGATCCTGCAACTTGGACATCTCTTCCACATACTCAACCGGAAAGAGATCGGCGCGGGTGGAAAAAAATTGTCCGACCTTAATGAAGGTGGGGCCGAGATTTAAGAGGGTTTCCCGCAGCCAGATCGCGCGCGCCCGACGACGACGACTTCTCCGCTCCTGGGTGATCGCACCCGAATAGCTCCACTTTTTTTCGTCCAGCCAGAGATACAACAAAAATGTCAACACAGCACGCCAGATATGGATCAGTCGTCCCTGGGAAGTGTAAGTATCTCGGGCCCAGCGATAAGACTCGTAGGCTTTGCTAGAGGCTGGGGCGAGGGGCTGGCTAGAGCCAAGGGTACTACTTGAGATCAAGTGGACTGACTCCGGTACTTCTTTAGTTCAGAACGCAGATGGGCGACCTCGGCGCGCAGGTCATCCAGGGTTGCCTGCAGATCATGATTCCCGAAGGAAAAGTCACCGGCGTCTTCACTCACCTGGGACTGCTCCTGATCCGCCCGAGCCATGACGTCCTCAGGGAACGCCTGCCAGCTCTCCTGAAATTCAGCCAGCCCTTTGCCCCAACATACTGGCGAAGTCCGTCAGGGCGTACTCAACCCGCTCCCGCAACAGATCTGCTGTCGCTCGACCAATAAAGAAAGCTCGCACAACGGGGTTAGTCATAAGTAAAGACGTTGAGGACGAATGCACACTGGAATTATAACGAACTGTGACAGAGAGCTGAGAAGCTGTCCCGGTTCTAGTGACCCACCGCAAGATCAGGTGCGTGCTTCCGCTAAGTGCACTCGCGCTGCAGGTCCCCCGCCCTTTCCATCCCCAGGTATCCCTGTCTACCCAGAGGGTTAGCGATTGTTTCCTGCATGCGTAGCGGATCCTACCACTGCCAACGTGCCGGGGAGAAACACCACTTTGTAGGCTAGACGTATGCAATTCAAGGGAGGACATTCATGGTTTCTCAATCCCAACTCGTAGGTCAGCCACTGCGTATACTCCTGATCAGTGGGGCCGGACTTCTGGTTCTGCTAGGAGGGGACACGGTTTACAGTCTACCGCTGCAGGCCTCTGCTACTGGGACCTATCTTGCGCAGGTAGCCACTGTCAAAGCCCCGCTGGGGAACTACAGCGCCACTTTAGGCTCCACCCTCCGATCGCAGCGAGTTCTTGGCTCAGAAGTTGCCAATCGGCGGACCCGTCAAACGGAAGTCGGCGCAGGCCAGCCGATCTCGATTACCCTCGCCAGCTATAGCACTCCCGAACAACTGCAACAGATCATCGCTGCCCCCGCAGGAAATCGGGCTGCCACGTTAAACCAGTACAACCATGGAACGGTGACCATTGCAGGTTTGATTTATCCCATCAATGCCGCCACCTCCTTCCAATGGGGAGGAAATTACGTGGTCAATCTGATGTCTGCCCGTCCCTTCGCCGCCGTGGGATCCGAAGGTCAGGTGGCTCAGTTGAACACCGTTGGCTATATCACCCTGCTGTTGCCCACCAGTGGAGGCCCAGGATCAGGCAAGCTATACACCTCGACTCAGGCCAATCTGACCGAGTCCGGACAGGTACAGGTAGTACGGGGGGCTAGCACCGCCACTGATCTGATTAACGTAACCCTGAATAGCTTCTGAGCAAGGTCGCAGGGGAGTTGACGGGGAATTAGCTCTGCCTTGCCTGACGAATGGCAGCTTGTGTTGCCGCAGCTAGCCCCTGTTCCGTGATCCGGGGCAGATGGAAATACTTGCCTCCCGCTGTGGCCGCCAGTTCAGAACTAAATCCAGTCGTAACAAAACGGCTCTGGGAGTCGATCAGTAAAAACTTAAGAC
>JAAUUJ010000056.1 GCA_012030715.1 Synechococcaceae cyanobacterium SM2_3_1
GATGCTGGGGGCAGAAGAGTACGGCTTTGGCACGGTGGCCATGATCGCGGAAGGGTGCATTATGGCGCGCATTTGTCACACTAACAACTGTCCGGTGGGAGTGACCAGTCAGCAGGAGAAGCTGCGGGCCCGTTTCTCGGGAGTCCCGGATCAGGTGGTGACCTTCTTTAGTTTTGTGGCCGAGGAGGTCCGCCAGATCCTGGCCCAGCTGGGATATCGCTCTCTGACCGAAGTGATGGGCCGCACCGATCTGCTGCAAGCCCGACAGGACCTGGAACTGGCAAAACCGCCCAACTGGATCTGTCCTGTCTACTGGAGCTCAACATCCATGAGCCTCCCCAGACCGGAGCGGAAGCCGCTTGGTTGCAGCATGAGCCTGTGCATTCCAACGGTCCAGTCCTTGATGATGAACTGCTTAGCAAACCTGAGATCCAGGCAGCCATTGCAACCTGTGGACAGGTGAACCTGCAAATCGGGATCTGTAATACCGACCGGACGGTGGGAGCCCGCATTGCTGGAACCATTGCTGAGCATTATGGAGACGATCGCTTTGCTGCTCACGGAGGAGATCTGCAGTTGCAGTTTGTCGGCAGTGCTGGACAGAGTTTTGGCGCCTTTAATCTGGCGGGAATGAGCCTGCACTTAGTGGGGGAAGCCAACGATTATGTCGGCAAAAGCATGAATGGTGGGCAGATCGTGATTGTGCCGCCACCTGAGTCCTCACGGGATCCGGCAGCAAATGTGATTTTAGGGAATACCTGTCTTTACGGGGCAACCGGAGGGAGGCTCTTCGCCAATGGTTGTGCCGGAGAACGATTTGCCGTCCGCAATTCTGGAGCAGTGGCCGTGATCGAAGGCAGTGGTGATCACAGCTGTGAGTATATGACGGGAGGAACCGTGGTGATCCTGGGCGGCGTGGGCCGTAATGTGGGGGCAGGCATGACCGGGGGACTGGCCTACATTCTGGATGAGATCGGCGATTTTCCTGCCAAGGTCAATGGTGAGATCGTTCGGATTCAGCGGGTGCAAACCCCGGCAGCTGAACAGCAGCTCAGGGATCTGATTGAGCAACATCTGCAAGCCACCAACAGTCCTAAGGCCAGGATGATCCTGGAGCAGTGGGCTGAGTTGCTCCCCCGCTTCTGGCAGGTGATTCCTCCTTCCGAAGACAACACCGAATTGACTCAGGCTGAGAAGGAGGCGGTGGAGATCAGCCGTTGACCGATCCTGAATCCTATTCAGTCAGGCTGCGGCCTTTGACATGGGTGAGGCTAAGGGGATCCACCCTTTCTCCATCGGTATAATACCCCGCCGCTTTTTTGGCTTCGATTTCCACCCGTGCATCTGCGGGGATCAGGGCGTCGGGAATGGGTACGCGTTTCACCACCTCGATCCCAGCCTGGGTGATGGCACGGTATTTCATGTCACTCATGGAAATCAGGCGATCAATACGGCGGATCCCCAGCCAGTGGAGGACATCCGGCATGAGTTCCTGAAAACGCATATCCTGTACCCCGGCTACACATTCAGTGCGGGTGAAGTAGGCATCAGCCCGATCTCCTCCCTCCTGCCGTTTACGAGCGTTGTAGACCAGAAACTTGGTGACTTCCCCCAAGGCCCGCCCCTCTTTGCGGAAGTAAACAATTACTCCCACTCCGCCCCTCTGAGCAGTTCTGATACACTCCTCTATGCCATGCACCAAATAGGGCCGACAGGTACAGATATCCGATCCAAAAACATCTGAGCCATTGCACTCGTCATGGACTCGCACCGCCACCTCTCGTTCAGGATCGATGATCGCGGCCACATCTCCAATCAAGTAAACTGTCACTCCACCAATGGGGGGCAGAAACACGTCCAGATCGGAACGAGTCACCAGCTCGGGATACATCCCCCCTGTTTGTTCAAAGAGGGTATGACGCAGATCACTGGCATTGATGCCGAGTCGCCGAGCAATTCCGGGCAAATACCAGACGGGCTCAATCGCTGCCTTCGTGACCACCAGATCTCCACCTGGCTTGAGAAGGGCTCCATCCTCCTGCAGGCGCCCCAACTGCACCGCCTCTTTCAGCTCTGGCATGTTGATGTGGGCGTTGGTAATGGCAATCGTGGGCAGAATGTCGTATCCCTGGTTGTAAAGGGGGGCAAAGATCTCACCCACAAGGGCACCAAAGGGATCGAGAGAGACAATTGACTCGGGATCAAACCAGCTGGGATGGGGGCCGATGGCCTTCACAGGTGAAGTATTGGTGAGATCGGCTCGGTGGGTGGATTGTAGAGCTCCGCTGGCCACCGCGAGTGCACGATAAAGGGCATAGGCTCCCGCATGGGTACCCACGACATTGCGATGCGCAGAATTGGTCAGAGTTCCGATGATCGGCCCCCGCTCTAGGGGATCTGCTGCCCCCCACTGGATCGGTAGGGGTTTGGGCCCGTACTTGCTGTTGCTGGGGTGGGAGGTGAGGACAATGTGGCGGGGTTTGGCCCCTTTCTGGGGATCGGACATAGGTCACAGAGGGAGAAGGGGAATAGTTGATTGTATCCCGTGGCAGCCAAGCCGCTGTAGCCAGTGTGCCCAAGTCCGGGGGTAGCTCACTCCGAGTTAATTCATTTAATCTGATAGCAAAGGGGCAACGGTGAGCACCCGAACATGACGACATCGACCGATTCCAGGCCAGTTGAAACGATCCCTCCCCTGCAAAGTGGGGATCGACTGAGTTGGCCAGAATTTGAGCGTCGCTATAGTGCCGATCCTCATATTCACAAAGCCGAGCTAATCGAAGGAGTGGTGTACGTGGCCTCCCCTTTGCGTCACCGCCAGCATGGCAGACCTCACAGTCGCATTCTCACCTGGCTCGGAGTCTATCAGGCACAAACCCCTGGAACCGATCTCAGTGTAGAACCGACAGTCCGGCTGGACGTTAACAATGAACCCCAACCGGATGCAGTTTTGTTCATTGCCCCCGAATGTGAAGGACAAATTCAGATCAGTCCAGAAGGCTACATTGAGGGTGCTCCTGAGTTAATCGTAGAGATCGCTGCCAGTAGTGAGTCCATGGATCTGGGGGAGAAAAAACAAATCTATTGCCGCAATGGGGTTAAAGAATATCTAGTCTGGCAAACTCATGAGAATATCCTGATCTGGCATATTTTAGAACAAGGGGCTTATCGGATCATGCCCCCTGATACAGACGGTGTGATTTGCAGCCAGATTTTTCCGGGTCTCTGGTTATCTACAGTTGATTTGATTGCAGGAAATATGATCAAAGTCTTAGAGTTTGTGCAAAGAGGAATCGCCTCAGATAAGCATCGATCATTTGTTGAAATGCTTGCATTTAAGCGATAAGGTTTATTGACAAAGCACTAACCGGATCGATTCAACGGCGAGCGATCGGCATCCGCCAACCCGTACCAAAGGCCAGATCGGTTACCCGTAAACCCGGAGGGGCTTGTTTACGTTTGAATTCTGCCCGCCTGACCATGCCCACAATTTTCTCGACAATCTCCGGATCAAAGCCTGCTGCAACTAACTCCTGGGTAGACTGATGTTGCTCAATGTGGCGGATGAGGATCTGATCCAGCAGTTCATAAGGAGGCAAACTATCACTATCTTTTTGATCCTGCTTTAACTCTGCAGAAGGGGGTTTGCTGATCACCTGGGCGGGGATGATTTCTCGTTCCCTATTGATCCAGTCTGCCAGTGCATAAACCTGAGTTTTCATCAGATCGGAGATCACTGCCAATCCCCCAGACATATCTCCATAAATGGTGCAGTATCCTACGGCTAACTCCGACTTATTCCCTGTGGTCAGCAACATATGCCCCAGCTTATTAGAGAGGGCCATGAGCAGATTGCCGCGGATCCGTGATTGCAAATTTTCTTCGGTAATATCGTCAGCTCGACCCGCAAACGGCTCCGCCAGCACCTGAGCATAGACCTCCATGATGGGCTGGATGGGCAACTTATAGGTTGGGATCCCAGATTCTCCGCCAGGATCCAGGCATCGTCCAGGCTTCCGGGACTGGAATAGGGAGAGGGCATCAACACCCCCAGCACGTTCTCCGCGCCCAAAGCCGCCACGGCAATCGCTGCTGTCACCGAGGAATCGATCCCTCCGGACAGACCCAGGACCACCTGGCGAAACCCACATTTATGCACGTAATCTCGGGTCCCCAACACCAGAGCGGCATCGATCTCGGCCATAGGTTCAGGGAGGGGATCCCGCACTATTCCTTGCGAAGTGGTCAGATCCACCAGCACCATATCCGGCTCAAAAGCTGCCCCACGAGCCCTAACATGTCCTTCTGGGGACACCGCAAAACTCCTACCGTCAAAGATCAGGTCATCATTGCCCCCCACCTGATTGACATAAACCACAGGGATCTGGTGGCGGCGGGCCAGGGAACCCAGCATTTGTTCTCGAAACGCTTGTTTGCCAACGCTGAAGGGAGAGGCCGAGAGGTTGAGAAGCACCGTTGCACCTGCCGCGGCCACTTCCTGCACGGGATCATGGGTGTAGCGGCGGTGATGCCAGAAATCGTGATCGTTCCAGATGTCTTCGCAGATGGTAATCCCCAACCGTTGCCCGCGAAAATCCATCAGGTTTAATTCCTGGCGAGGTTCAAAGTAGCGATCTTCGTCAAAGACGTCGTAGGTGGGGAGCAGGCGCTTGTCAAACCACTGCCGAATGTCTCCTCCCTCTAGCCAGGCGGCGCTGTTGAATAGCGGACGACCCTCCTCACCATGGCGGAGACGGGCTGAGCCCACGAGCACTGGCAGTGTTGGGGGAAGAACCTGAGCCAGATCGAGCATGACTGCCAAAGCCCGCTCCACAAACGCAGGATAAAGAAGCAAATCTCGGGGGGGATATCCGATCAGCGCCAGTTCAGAGGTGATCGCCAGATCTGCTCCGGCAGCCTGGGCCTTTGTGGCTGCAGCAAGGATTTGAGCAGCATTGCCCTCCAGATCACCAACAATCAGATTGAGTTGTAAGAGGGCGATACGCATGCACCCGATCCCCATCGTTCCATTGGATTGATTTTAAGATAACCAAAAATAGTGAAAACTACCATAATCTAGATGGGGGTGGGGACAACCTGATAGCCCCGAGGTGTGATCAGCCAGCCCTGAAGGGCTCGGGTACTGCTGTTGCCGATCAGAACCACCGTCAACATATCCACACTTTCTAAGGGCATCTCCGCCAGGGTGGTCTGCCTCAAGTTTTCATCAGCGCGATACACAGAGCGAGCCAGGAGCACAGGGGTGTGGGCAGGCCGATGTTGTAGCAAAATCTGTTGAGCGATCTGAATGGCCTCGGTTCGGGCTGAGGAACGGGGATTATAGAGCGCTACGACAAAATCAGCCGCTGCTGCCGCTTGCAAACGCTGTTCGATCACTGGCCAGGGGGTCAGCAGATCCGAAAGGGAAATGGCACAAAAATCATGCATCAGGGGGCCCCACCCGAGCAGCAGCTGCCTGGAGGGCTGTGATCCCGGGCAAGACTTCCACTTCTGGATCCCTGCCGTCCCAGTTCTGGGCAACCAGACACTCCAGGACCAGACCCGCCATGCCATAGATGCCACTATCCCCAGAAGAGATCACCGCCACCTGTAATCCCCGTTGTGCCAGAGCAATGGCCCGCTCCGCTCGCTGCTGCTCCTGGGTAATGGGGCTGGCCTCCACCACCTGTCCGGGTTGCCAGAGGGGTTGGATCAAATCGACATAGCGCTGATAGCCGATGATCACGTCCGCCTGTACCAGAGCCATGCGGGCGGCTGCCGTCATTTGAGTTAGAGCCCCCGGCCCCGTACCCACCAGCCAGAGTCGACCCTGGCGAGGATTCAGCTCCCAAGTGGCGCGCGCACCCCTAGAGTGCAGGCTCCCTGATCCCCGCGAAACACCTGTTTGCTCACCAATAATGTGTCGCTTTTCGCTGCTAAGAGGCTGGCTGCTTCTGCCACGCTCGGTGTGCCCACGGCTTGCTTAACCACCTGAGAAGGGTGGGGCACGGACTGTTGCGCCAGAGCAGCTGCAGTAAAGATCTTCAACGCCCAGTGGTAACGCTGAATCAGGGTTTGCAGGGCAACTTCATCCTGCTTGAGTTCCAGAGTGGCTAATCCGCCAATAGCGTCGAATGCAAGGTTCTGCTGGGCAAGAGTGGTGCGGATGGCCCTTTCGATCAAGTCTGCAGATGTTCCCCGCTCACAGCCCACGCCGATCCAGAGGGTGCGTGGATGCCAGCAGACTCGGATCTTTTGATCCTGAGGGGGTAACCGATCCGAGATCCAGAGCTGAGCTGTTGCTGCCATGGCATTCTCAAACCGAAATGGATGCTGCTGGGGCAAACACTGCTGCCAGAGATCCCAGCCACAGGTCTGCACCACCTGCACCCAATTCCCCTGCGTGATCGCCGCTGCTACCGTCTTCCAATCTCCAGACCCCCGTCGCCATCCATAGCGATCCCCCAATACATCAACTCCAGGTAAGTGCTGTCCTTCACTGGCAGAGGTGAGAACGGGATCCACACCCAGGCAAGCTGCTACCCGCGAGGCCAGCGCATTGGCTCCTCCCTGATGCCCTCCGGTGACACTGATCACCCAACGGCCCTGCTCATCCACCGTTACCACTCCAGGATCCGCGGTCTTATCTCTGAGCAGGGGAGCAATCAGGCGGACCGTCGCTCCCAAGGCCAGAACAAAGAGACAGGCATCGACCCTGGTCCATTGATCGGCCACGGTTTCCGCCAGAGATCTGGAGAAGATCTGGGTTTGGGGCAGACGGGGAGCCTCAGGCGCTAAGGATCGAGTCCAGATGGCTTCGGGGTGGAGTGCAGAGGCCAGCTCGACCGCCAGTTGATACCCCTGAGGAGTGGGGGCAAAGATCGCAAGCGTCATCGCAATAGTGACTGGGAAGATCTGATCATATCGGCAATCCTTTTGCCAGCGCCGCAGCTACGGGTCAGAAGTCGGAATCCCAGGGCCAGGCTGAGGCCACTGAGGGCCGTGACGAGATATCCCCACTGTTCTGCGGCTGTGCCTCTGTAGGTCACCCTGATCTGACTCTGCCCCGGCGGCACGTTTACCTGGAGCCGCCCCAGGGGATCATGCTCCGATCCCCGGTGTCCCTGGTCATTCACCTGCACCCACCAGCCCGGCCAGGCATGCATTCTCAAGACCACCATCCCACCTTCTGGACTGTCGATCTGGAGATGGCGTTCACCATATTTCCAGGCTTGGATCTCCACCACCCCTTGTCCACGAAGCCATTCCACAAGGTCATAGTTGCGATCCGGCAGGTGCGGTACATCGGGAGCTGTGCGCGGCACATATTCCGAAACATCCGTGAGCAGGGACTGGCCTTTGCTGTTTCTCAACATGCCAAAATCGACGGTCTTCAGGGGCTGGGCCTGCAGATCTACCTCCTGCGGAAAGGGGGGACGGCTAAGCAGAAACTGATCCAGTTGCTGGGGTTTCTCGGGCCAGATGATCATGTGCTGCCAGATGGGGAGAGTTGTTCCCAGCACCATGGCAAGAGTCAGCCCCAGATCCAGCCAGCGTAGGCGAGAGCGAAGGGGGACCAGGCGGGTATAAGTCAGCGCTTGTAAAAGGCGTCCCCAGAGGAAGGGCCAGAACACAGCCGTCAGGGCCATCCACCGCCAGGAAAATTGCACTCGCATCAAAGGCGGAACGAGAAAATATATATCCCGACTCAGATCCGTCATCATCACCAGCGACAGACCTGTCCCCACAAGCAGGAGTAGGGTTTGCGGATCTCTCAAGCACGGAAACAGCCAAGTGTACCCCCAGGCGATTAGGGCTGTTGCAGCCATGAGACTGAACGGAAGAAGAAGCTGCTGATCAAATTCATGCTCACTCAGGTGCAGATGAAAATCGAAGAAGCCACTGATCAAAAAACGCTGGACAGGCAGAGCATGTTCCAGGTAGTGAATATTTACCCGATCCTGATCCCAAACCGCTGGGAAGAGAGAACTGGCAGCCAAGCCCCATCCCAGTATCAGGGGAGGATAACAGCGCAACAGCCAGCTGCACAAGCGCCGGATACTGCCACCACTCCCCAACGCAAGGGTCCAGGGCAGCAGGATCCAGAAACCGCTGAGGAGGAGAATCGTGGGTAGATGCGACAGCCCGATCAGACCGATGGCCAGCGAGCCCACCCCCACAGCCGCCGCCGGAGGCAGGGACCCACTCCACAGCAACCAGGGGATCCAGACCATGGCCCACATTTCCCCCAGGGCACCCCGAATCAAGATATTGATCAGCCAGTAGGGTGACAGCAGCACCAGGGCTGGACAGAGGCCCACCAGCCAACAACAGCGACGCTGGGGGAAGAGGTGTCGAGCGTAAAGCCAAGCGCCCGCTGCCATCAGCACCAGCGCCAGCCCAATTGATCCGATCAGTTGTTGACTGATGGACAACCCCAGGGCCGCAAAGGGAATGACCGCCACCATCGAGAGCGGGGGATAAAACACAAAGGTGGGACTGCCCATACTGGCAAAGGACTGCTCCAGCCATCGAGGGAGCCACTGACCTGCCAGCACCTGGGTTCCATACTGATAGGCCCAGAGGAAATTCGATCCGATGGAATGGGCGTAGGGATAATTCCAGCGCAGGAGCGGTGTGTAGGCAACCCCAAGGGCCGCCAGAATCATCAGACCCCAACGCCAGGGCCAGCTAAGCCTGATCCGAAGCCGCAGCCAGGAGATCCATTGCACAGAGATCAACCCACCCAGATGATTCCATCAAACGGGAGAGTGGCGCTGCAGATCAAGGGTGGTGCGTTCTCCAGGTTGAGGAGTGATGACGCGAGTGTTCAAGTGGTGTTCCTGCAGCTGGGTTTGTAGATCTTCAGCACTACCTCGGGTCTTGAGGAGGGAGGCCAGGATCCCTTGATAACGAATGTTCCCAGCATTGGCGGTGGGTAAAAACCATTGGGGTTGAACTCGTTGCGCCAGCGGCAAGGCAGACTCCGCCCCCTGAATAATGGCCCCCAGTAAGGGAACCGCCAGACTGACCACCGGAGCAATCACGACATCAATGGGAGCCTTTTGCTGTAATTCGGGGGCATGGTGACCGTGAGGTTCGTAGTAGAGGGAGGTTTGCGCCTCCAGATCCCTGAGCAGGTACGCATTTTCCACCAGCATCGGGCCGATTGGCGAACCGGGCAGGGCCTCAATTTCCAGTTGCCCCTTTCGATGGCTTTGTCCGTGATCCAGGGTAGTGATGTTCTGAAACCCCAGGTTCTGAACCACCTTGGCGGCGTTGGGGGAGGCAACAACCGGAATCTGACGGTCCAGGATCTGCAGCGAGGGCGGGTGAGCATGATCCTCCAGGCCTTGTGAAAGCAAGAGTAGATCCAGGTCGGCGGGGACCGTGAGAGGTTGAGGGCGGATTCCCTTAAAAAGCCATTCCTGACGGGCAAACACCAGATCACCCACAAGCCAGGGATCCAGCAGGATCCGACAGGACCCCATTTCGATCAACCAGGAGTTGCTGTCTAACCAGGTGAGGTACATATATGCCTAGAACTGGACATCTCTCCCATTCTAAGCAGTGTAACGAACTGTAAAAACTTGAAATCTCTGGATCCCCAGCCTGATTTGAGATCAATGGGTTTCGAAGGCAATAGTCTCCAGCCAGGTCCGCAGATCCATTTCAGAGATCTGGCTAAAGTCTTTGATTCTCATGGCTAAGCCGATCTGAAGCAGCTGCGCTTCGGGCTGATCCTCCAGCTGCACTGGATCCAGGTTCTGCAGACATCTTTCAACTCGGTGGGCGAGAGCGGTTGCCCCCGATTGCAAGTCAGGTGGCGCTGACAGTTCAAAAAGTCTGGCCAGCGTGGTGAGGGTGGGGAGGGGAAGATCCAGGAGAAACTGGAGGATTGCCTCGGAAGGATCTGGGACTACGGGTTGGGCCTCAGAAGCCTGGGTAGAGGAGAGGCCAATCAGATCAAAGGTCTGCACCCAGAGGGGATGGCTGAACCCCTTCTGGATTCCATAGACAATGACGCGCTCAATCGATTCCGGTGCCAGAGTCCGCAGAGCTTTCTCTAAATGGGGGACCAGGAGGTCCTGACTGGGCAGTTGTGCAGACTCCAGAGCCAGGTTGAGAACCCCTTCACGCAACATCCCCTTCGCCGAGATCCCACGGGGCTGCAGACTATGGTTCAGGGCCGCTGTAATGGCGCGGGGATCGCCCTGTTTGGCCAGTTGCAATAGGCGGTTATCCACCATGGCTTACCATCCCCAGGTTCCAGGTCCTCCCTTAAAGGGTCCGACGACTCGGGAGGTGATCCAGCCGCCGTAAAAATCCCCTTCCTGGGATTGCACAAGTTCACCGTTCACCCAACACTGATCCACTTTGCTGGCGTAGAAACTGAGAAAACCCCGTATCGCAGCAAAAGCAGGTGTGGGATCCTCGTAGCTCCAGGCCACCTCTAAAACCTTCGGATCATCCACCTGCAATGACCAGTAGGAGGCCACCCCCTTAAACTCACAGAGGCTGCGGCGAGGACTCTGGCTCAGATGCTGCATCTGAATATCTTCGGGAGGAATACAGTAGACCGGGGGATGGCTGGTTTCCAGGACCCGATAACAGCGATGAGAGTCAGCAATCACGATCTGATGGTGGATCACCTGCACATGATCGGTGCTGGGCTCAAGCCGGGGAGGGCGAGGGTAATCCCAAACCGACTCCTGCCCGGGCTGAGGGTGAATGCGGGAGGTTGGCATGAACTGGCTGAGTCTAGGGATCTGTTCCTCTATGGTAGTGGTCATCCATCGTTTGGGGGCATTTCCGAGATAAGTGTTTGCCTGTCTCGATCCCCGACTCGACCGAATCAAGGGAGACTGGCTTCCCCCAAAGACCGCTTACCCAGACAGACAGCATCGTGCTAGCGTGATCTGAGCATGGATCAGCACCGCTGCAGTTTGTTGAAATTGACAGTTACGATCGCTTGCATCCATCCAGCGTTTTCTTGTACTTGCGGAGCCGCTTGTGAGATCAGCCAACCCTCGTCGTGATTTTGATCTGCCCTCCATCTCCTGGGTCCCATTGGTTCTGGGGGCATTGGCTCTGGTTCTAGTGGCCACTGCCCTGCAGTGTTTTCTGGTGGTACCTGCGGGAACACGGGTGGTGATTTTCAACTCCGTCACTGGCCTCAAACCTCAACCCCTTAACGAAGGATTGCATCTGATTCTGCCGGTGATTGAAACCCCGATCAGATATGATGTGCGGACTCAAACCTATACCATGGCCTCCAGCCGCACTGAGGGTCTGGTGTCGGGGGATGATGCGCTCAAGGTGCTCAGTGCCGACGGTCAGGAAATCACTCTAGATGTCTCAGTCCGTTTCCGCCCGGATCCCAATCGCGTCTCCCATCTCCACCAGACGATTGGACCCAGCTACTTAGATAAGGTGATCCGGCCTGAGGTGCGTTCTGTGATGCGGAATGAGCTGGCTCTGCACCGCGCTATTGCTGTGTTTTCAGATGAGCGAGAACAGATCCAAACCAATGTAGAACAGCAGCTATCGGAGGTGTTTGGGAAAAATGATCTGATTTTGCAAAATGTCCTGCTGCGGAATGTCCGCTTTTCTGATCAATTCCAGACCGCGATCGAGCAAAAGCAGATTGCTGAGCAGGTAAAAGAGCGGGAGCGCTTCCTGGTAGCCAAGGCAGAACTGGAAAAGCAACGGACGATTGTTCTGGCAGAAGGCGAAGCCAAATCCATTGAGCTGCAGGCACAGGCCCTGAAAGAAACCCCAGAGGTGATCCAGCTGGATTATGTTCGCAAACTCGCCCCTGGCACCCGAGCGATTATTGTGAACCCCAAGTCTTTGACCTCGCTGACGGGTGAGATTCTGAAACCTTGAGGTGAATCTCCTTTCCGCTCCGCCTCCCCGATCACTTTGCCCTCCCCTTTCTCTGAACCTGATCTATGCCCGTGGAGAGACCGCCAGCCCTATCAGTCAACGCGCAGCTGATCCAGGAGCGGATTGCTCAGGTTCGTAGTCAGATCCCTGCCCAGGTTGAGATTATGGCGGTGAGCAAGGGCTACACCCCCGACCATATCCGTGCCGCCTATGCTACAGGTATCCGTCATTTTGGCGAAAGTCGGGTCCAGGAGGCCCAGCAGAAGCAGGATCAACTCCAGGATTGCCCCGAGATCTGCTGGCACTTAATTGGCCATCTCCAGACCAACAAGGTCAGGCTCGCTTTGCAAAGATTTAGCTGGATCGACAGCGTGGACAGCTGGAAATTAGCGGCACTTCTCAATCAGAAAGCCACTGAGCTTCACTACCGCCCCCAACTTTGTTTACAGGTCAAACTGGCCCCGGATCCCGATAAATATGGCTGGGAGCTGCAGGACCTCTGGGATCATTTGCCGCAGCTGGATCAGCTGGATCAGGTGTTGTGGAAAGGGTTGATGACGATTCTTCCCCTAGGTCTGTCGGAGTCCTCGGCTTCTCAGATCTTCCAGGATCTGCACATCCTGGCTTCTCAGATCAACCAGAAGGGATGGCCCCACCTGCAGATTGAAGTCCTTTCCATGGGGATGTCTGGGGACTATCTTCTGGCTGTGGCAGCAGGGTCAACTCAAATTCGCCTGGGACGAGCCCTCTTTGCTGAATCTTGAGCAAAGCCCTCAAGGGAACCTTAAGAATGCTTAAGAACACTTCTCATCTAGCCTGCCAGGCACTAAGTTTAATCATTTGAACCCATATGATATAAGTGGTAGATGTTTCTTGATGGCATCTTAATCTTCGTTTGTGATCGGCGGGTTACGGATGACAATTTTTGTAGACATCGGTACACTCTTTCCGAGCTCCCAGATGGTTGAATAGATGGGTAGGTATACTTTTTGGGACTAGGAAATGGGTATGCCTCCTGGTTTTAGCCCTGCTCAGCACCTTCCAGGTCAATAGGATCAGTTGGTCGCCGGGTTCATTGTTGTGAGGATGTCAATGATGAGTGGATTGTGGAACAGAGTTAAAGATTTTGTAGGGTTCAGTGACCCTGTTGACAACCTGGAGGATTTTGCGGAGATTGAGGGGCAGGATGAGTACCAGGCCCTTTATCAGGGTCAGGGTCAGCGCAGCGGTCACTTCTCGACGCCCCCAGTGGGCTTGGATGAAGAAGACAACTCAGCTGAACTGATGGGTGGGGGGAATGGGGCCTCCTGGAGAGAACGTAACTGGCGTTCCGAAGGAAGTCGGCGGCGGACTGGAGAATGGTCTGAGCCAGGAGTCAGTAGCCGCGAACGGCGTGGTCGGAGTGATCGTCCCCTGAACAGCACGATGAACAATGTCATTGGGTTACCAAACGTGAATCAGATTGTCAGTGAAGTCGTTGTGATGGAGCCCCGCAGCTTTGACGAGATGGCTCAGGTGATCCAGAATCTGCGGGACCGCAAAACTGTGATTATGAATCTGACGTTGATGGATCCTGCTGATGCGCAGCGCTCCGTTGACTTTGTGGCGGGTGGCACTTACGCCATCGATGGACACCAGGAGCGAATCGGAGAAAACATTTTCCTGTTCACCCCTAGTTGTGTAGCGGTTTCCACTCCCTCCTCGACTCCGGTCCAGATTCCGCTACACACTTCTATGCAGACCCCCACTCCCATCTGGTCTTCAAGCTTCTCTGAGGCACAGGCCGTCGGACAGCGCTGATTCAGGAACCTAAAGTCTCATGTCCGGGCCAGTTAAACTAGCCGTGATCGGAGGAGGGGCCATGGGCTCTGCTCTCCTGCGCGGAATGGTGAGTAAGCAAATGATCACCCCTGCAGAGGTGGGGGTGAGTGATCCTGATCAGCAGAAACGGGATGCGCTTGCTTATGAGTTGGGGATTCAGCCGCTTGTCGATAATCGGGCTGCAGCCACAGCCGAGATGCTGTTATTGGCCGTGAAACCTCAGATCTTTCCCCAGATCATTGAGCAACTGCAGGGGCATCTCCACCCGCATTGCCTGGTGATCTCAATAATGGCCGGTATTTCTGTGGCTGCACTGGAGCAGGCCTTTCCCCACCAACCTGTGGTGCGTACCATGCCCAATACGCCTGCACTTGTGGGTGCTGGGATCACGGCGCTTTCGGCTGGGCAGCTCACAACCCCAGAGCAGGTAGAGCAGGTCCGGCGGTTGTTTGAGTCGGTGGGTACCGTGGTTACCGTTCCGGAAGCGTGGCTGGATGCGGTCACTGCCGTGTCGGGGTCAGGTCCCGGCTACCTGGCCGTCATTACTGAGGCAATGATTGATGGCGGGGTCTACGCAGGCTTACCGCGGCCAATTGCGACTCAGCTGGTGGTACAGACGCTCCTGGGAACCGCTACTCTTCTAGATCAACAGCAATTGCACCCTGCTCAACTGAAGGACCAGGTTACCAGTCCGGCAGGCACGACCATTGCAGGCATCTCCACCCTGGAGCGGGGCGGGATCCGCGGCTTGATCATGGATGCGATCGCAGCTGCTCGAGACCAAGCTCGCCAGTTGGGACAACGCCCTCAGCCTTAACTCAAACCATTTCACTGACGGGAAATCGATCTAGCAATTTCTGGGCCTGTCGAGCCCGATCTTTTAACTCCCCCTCAATATGGGGGACATGAGGAATTTGGGAGAGCAAATCCAACGTCCGGCGGATCAGACGCACCAGATCTCCAGGATCCAGGTTCGTACTTTGTTCCAAATCCTCCCACTCCATGCCATCCGCCCAGCGCTGGACCAGACCCGCTAACGAGATTTCCATCCACACCGGCATATGAAAGATTTGATGTTGCCGTTGACTGCGAAATAGTTGTCGGCGCACCCCCTTGAGCTGGTGTAAGGTGTCTCCCACCTGATCATCGGCACCAATCCGACTGACCGTTCCCGAACGGGGAGTTTCGGTCACCAACGCGGCCATGACGCCCGCCAGTTGCGATGGGTTGAGATGCTGCAGGTACCCCGACGCAGGGCCAATCCCAGCCAGAGTTCATTATCTCCTCGCAAAGCCGCCACCACTTCTCCAGCAGGAGTCGTTTCGTAGTCCTGGAGACAGGCAAACTCCTCTAAAACACTGACCAGGGCCATAAACTGGTGCCAGCGCAGCTGCTGGGAGGGCCGTTCCTGAACTTGCATCATGCGATGAAGTTTCCGCTGCAAACGCTGCTGTTTTTCCTGCAGCTTCACCAAATCCTTCCCCCCGGCGGCAAAAACCGGATTGGCACGGATCTGATCCTCCAGGGCAGCAATCCGATCCAGATGGGCTTGAATGTGTTGCTGGGCCAGCAAAGCCAGACTGGGATCTTGTTCCTGCTTTAGCTGTTTTTGTAAATAGCGTAGACTGCGACGTTCTTCACAGCGTTGTCCCTCCAACTTGTGATAGTGCTCAATATCGCGGGGGGAGATTTGCCCCAGGATCTGATTCAGGGTCTGCAACTCCGCCTGCAGTTCTTCTACATCGTGGTGCTGGGGAATCTGTTGAAGAGAGAGCAGGTATTGACCAAAACTGCGGTTGATCAGATCCCGAGCTTGCTGCAGGGATTGCTTTTGCAAGAGGTTAAGTACCATGCCGTAGCTGGGCGTGAACTGGCTCACCAGTGGATCCGCAGGAGAGGTGGCGAGATGAGCGGCTTCCCTGGCCCCCTCAAAAGGAGACTGGACAGTCACCACATAGCCCAGGGTGTCTTTTCCCCTCCGTCCCGCACGCCCTGACATTTGCATAAACTCAGACGCATTCAGGGGTCGATGGCCATTATCTGTCCGTTTGGAAAGGGATGAGATCACCGTCGTCCGCGCGGGCATGTTGATTCCTGCTGCCAGTGTTTCCGTGGCAAAGACCACCTTCACCAGACCCTGCTGAAACAGATTTTCCACCAGATTTTTCCAGGCTGGCAGGTGTCCTGCATGGTGAGCAGCAACGCCTCTGTAAAGCGCATCCAGTTGATCCTGACGAATCGCCTCTGCAGACTCCTGACAAAAGCGCTCGATCTGCTCTACTAAGGCGGCTTTCTCCTGCGGAACACGGATCAGATCCATCACCCCCAGTTTTTGCACCGCATCATCACACCCCTTGCGACTAAAGATAAAGTAGATGGCGGGCAGCATATCTCCTTGTTGCAGATGATCCACCACCACGGTCAGATCTGGCACGGCGGGTCGATGTTGACGTGTGGTCATCACCGCTCGTTTTGTTTTTAAGCGGCGATTGCAGATCCACTGTCCTGACTCCGATCGTTGTAGTAAGGGAAACATGCCCTTGGTTGTGACAAACAGAAAGTCAAGGGGTACCGGACGAAAGGAGGAATCAATCAATTGAGTGGGCCCATGCACTTCATTCATCCAGTCCGTCAGCTGATCACTGTTGGCAATCGTGGCTGAGAGGGCAATCAGTTGAATCTTTGGGGGACAGTAGATAATCGACTCCTCCCACACCGTGCCCCGTTGCTGATCATTCATGTAATGACATTCGTCCAGGATCACCGCCTGCACATCCTCCAGAGAGGTCCCCACTTCCCCAATCGGGGTACCGTAGAGCATGTTGCGAAAGATCTCAGTGGTCATGACCAGAATCGGGGCTTCACGGTTGATCGAAATATCTCCGGTTAACAAACCGACAACATCGGCCCCAAACTGCTGGGAGAAATCCCGATACTTTTGATTGGACAGAGCTTTCAGTGGGGTTGTATAAAATACACGCTGCTCGTGGGTCAGGGCTCGATAGATGGCATATTCCCCCACCAGTGTCTTGCCTGAGCCTGTGGGTGCACAGACGACCACCGAGTGTCCGGTGTTGAGGGCCTCGATCGCCTTGGACTGGAATTCATCCAGAGAAAATGGGAAAAGCTGCCGTAGATCGAGAGAAATTGCAGCATTCACGGCATACATCTTGAGTGAGTCATGATCAACAGGTAGCATCAGGCCAGCAAGGGGGACCTAGAACAGTTCGAGAACCAGTGAGTCTTTGAGCTGAGGGAGAGATCGTCAGCGCCCAGCAGGAAAGAAAGCCTTGTCTATAAGAATAACTGAGCAATCTGGGGGAAAGGCAACTAAAGGGGGGGAGCCTGAGCGGTAGGATTGAGCTAGGCTGACTGACTCGACGGCTGTCGAAGGTCATGACCCGTTATAAACTTACGTGTTGGGCTGAGAGATGACATGCGTAAACCAGCATGGGCGATGACGTGGCTGATGCAGATACTTTGCTGGATTCTCATCCTGGTAGGAGTATCCGCCTGTAATGCTTCACAATCTGCCCCCCCTGAACCCCTCGCATCTTCTGTGCAACTGCATCAGGTGCCTGAACCAGCGGAGATCTCGCGCCTGAATTCCTATCTGGCGGATGTCACCCCTGTGGTTGAGATCCTCACCCCCAAGCCGGATCAGATTCTAGATCAGGACAAGGTCTCCGTTCGCTTCGCTGTAGCAGGCTTACCTATTTTCAAGGATCCTGATCTAGGTATGGGGCCTCATCTGCATGTGGTTTTGGATCATCGTCCCTACGTGGCCCATTATGATCTGGAGCAATCCCTGGAGTTCACGGATCTGGAGCCTGGCTCCCATACGTTGCGAGTCTTTGCCAGCCGCCCCTGGCACGAAGGTTTTAAGAATTCCAGCGCCTATGCCCAGGTTACGTTTCATCTCCATGCCAAGACCCCAGAATATATTCCCCAGAACGATCTTCCGCTTCTGACCTCGACCCGACCTCAGGGAAACTATGGGGCAGAGCCCATCCTCCTGGACGGCTGGTTAGCCAACGCCCCCATTCGCGAATCCCTCCTGGATGATGTTCCTAAGGATTGGCACATTCGCTATAGCTTGAATCGCCAGAGTGAAGTGCTGGATCAGTGGCAGCCTGTCTACCTACAAGGGTTTCGACCTGGGCGCAATTATTTAGTGGTGGAACTGGTGGATGGAGAGGGAAACCCCATACGCAACGTCTTCAACACCCGAGTTCATGAGATTACTTATACACCTGGAGGCAAGGACACCCTTTCCCGCTTAACTCGAGGGGAACTCAAGGCCGAGGAGGTTGTGGGAATTTTACAACCGAACTCACCTGCCCCATTGCCTGAGGAAACTCCAGCACGATCAGCCCAGTCCACAGCAGCAGGTCAATCTATAGCTGGAGAAGATCGCGTCTCCTCAACTCCAACTCCAACGTCAAGTCCAACTCCTAAACCGACTCCGACTCCTGAGCCGACTCCAACCTCAACTCCTGAGCCGACTCCAACTCCGACTCCTGAGCCGACCCCAACTCCTCGCCCCAGCCGTATACCTCGAGTAACAGCAACGACATTCCCTGCCCCATCACCAACCCCGATCCCGAAGATCACACCTGCACCTCGACAGCGCTCTCTAGAGTCAGACAAAGCTTCGGAACTGACCTTTGAGTTTGCCCCCCCTGGATTTAATCTCTAACTAGATGTGGTGTTGGCTAGCCACCTTCCACAAAAGCAGCTACCATATATAGCGTCTTTGTTCTTAGACGCCTGCTGAGAACCCCCTAGAAATGTGCTTCATGCATGTTCCTGGGTGCATTTTTTAATTTTGTGGGTTGAGCCGCTGCATTGATGGGTTCATCCCTGACTGTCTGTCAACGCGTTAGTATCCTCTCTCCGCCATTTTTACTGCGGAAAAATTCACCAGGCTAAAGATACTTTTCTCGGATTTCGGGGAAGGTAGTGAGTTTTGCTTAGGAATTTGTGTTCACTAAGCTCATGTTTCTTTTTCCCAGATGTAGAGGAGAAACTTTATTATTTCTGGAGAGATCGTCCTTCATTGCTACTACTTTGAATAGGCCTTGTGCTCGCAAGACAGGAGTTGAAGTAATCCCCGATAGTGCCCTGAGGATTGCAGGCGGGCTATCAACTCTACTAATTGAGCCCACTATCCCTGAGCAAGAACAAAGGCTATTGTATGAAGATGCTAAAAATTTCAGGGATTACTGCAAAAAAGACTTTACTAAAAGCTCACTGAATTGGTATGAATAAAGTGCTGATTTTCCCAAACACATGAGTGGGGCCCTCAATGTCCGAAAATCTTGATCTCCAGGATGCAGTTGGCCGCTTCCTCAAGGCGATTGGGCGCTACTCCCTCCTGACACCGGAGGAGGAGCTGAGTCTGGCGTATCAGGTTCAACAGATGATGGGCCTCCTGGCAAAAAGGAAGAAAAGGGAGTCAGTTGAGTCCTGGGCTCTGCGAATGCAGCTATCCATAGGGGAACTTGAAGCGGTACTTCAGAAGGGGGAAGCAGCCAAAAAACGGATGGTGGAGTGCAACCTGCGGCTGGTGGTATCGATTGCTAAGCGTTACCGCAACCGTGGTCTTCCCTTTCTGGATCTGATTCAGGAGGGTACGATTGGACTCACTCGGGCTGTAGAAAAATTTGATCCCACCCGCGGCTATAAATTTTCCACCTACGCCACCTGGTGGATCCGTCAAAGTGTCAACCGGGGCATTCAAAACAAGGGTCGGATGATCCGCCTGCCTGCCCACATGTATGAGAAGGTTTCCCAGGTCAAGCGTCGTTATCGTGAGCTCTCAGCAGAACGGGGGGCACGACCGCGCGCGGAGGATGTCTTTGAGTCTCTAGAAATCGGTGAGAACTATCGTGAACTGATTACACGCCACATGGGAGAGATGCGATCTCTCAATATGGGGGTAGGCGATGAGGACGGCACTGAGCTTCAGCATTTCATCCAGGATGAAGATAATGATCCGATCGAACATCTGAACCGTCTCGCCCATTGTGAAGAAGTCAAGGTACTAGTGGAACAGCTAAGCGACCGCGAGAAGCAGGTGATTGTGGCTCGCTATGGTCTGGACGGATCCCCAGGGCTAACTCTACGGGAAATTGGCGAACATATTGGCCTGTCGCGGGAACGAGTGCGCCAGATTGAACGACGGGCACTGCGAAAGCTACGTCGACTGCAACAGGACTATTCCACCCCCAAGGGTACGACTCCCTGAGCGGGTAAGCACCAGACTGGATCGACGATACCCAGGTTTTTTGGTAGGAAGATCCCCTGGGGCGGTAGACTTCTCTCATGTAGGGTTAAGGGTGTCATGGCCGAAACGCTGGTACTTCTAGATACGCAGGGCCGTCAATTGCTCTGTGAGGTGCACAGGCGAGTGGAACTGGAGGGTGTCACCTACATCCTCTTGACCCCGGCTCTTCCCGTCGCAGAAATCCTGGTCTGGAAGGATGAGGAGGTGGAGCTGGGTGCCAAGGATTTTCTCATGGGATTGACCGAAGACGACTATGAAGGCACCTTGGATGAGCCCGATTGGGAAGACATGGAAAAAATCCTGCCCACCGCTCGAGCCGTGCTAGCCGAGCAAAACCTAAATCTACACATCCTCATGTTTGATCAGGTTCATTTTCTTGCGGTCGAAGGTGACATCCCTCCCCCCAGCGATGAAGATCTCCTGGAGATCTCCACAACCGATGATGAAGATGAGCTGGAAAGATACCAGTTGCTGGCCACGTTTTATCACGAGGATCGTCATTACGGTGTCTTCGTCCCCCCAGGAGATGAGGATGGAAACCGTGACACTCCAGTCCTGCTGGCTGTGCAGCCTCAGGTGGGAGACCCTTACCCACTCTTTGACTTTCCCCCAGATTTAATGGAACGCCTGCAGATCCTGCTCAGCGATGACGAAGATGATGAGTAATATTAACTACTATGGCCAGTGATGCTTACCCTCCCAAGCTCAAAGTTTGTCAAGGAAAAGCTGAGAAAGAAATTCTCTTGTGCTACTCATCTCAGCCTGAATCCTCTACAATTTGCTTATAGGTAAATTTGCGTCACGGTATATCGGAATGGACAACAGTTATCATTCCACAGAATTACTGTCGGAACGGGAACTACAAGTGATTGAGCTTATAGCGGCTGGACTAACCAATCAAGATATTGCTGAAAAACTGGAAATTAGTAAACGTACAGTTGATAATCATATCAGTAATATTCTGAGTAAAACTCGTACCAGTAATCGTGTTGCCCTCGTCAGATGGGCACTGCAGTGGGGTAAAGTCTGTTTAGATCAGGTGAATTGTTGTGTATTGCCCAAACCCCAATCCGCCTAAAATTTCTGCACTTACACCTCAAGAAATAAGACGTATTAAAAAGTTATATTTGTGATTCTGAATGTCACATTTCCAAATGTTCGCTGTCATCAATACTCAATATGCTCTGTTTTACAGATTGCTTCCCCGCCACTCTTCTCATTCGCTATGATACTTTGTCTCTGGCGATGTATCGCGAACTCGCTGCACATCTGCTTGCGGTGGAGGGGACCCATGTAGAGCTGCAGTGGAATCAAGCGGAGAATTTTCATTATCAGGATAGCCAGATCGGCGCCCTCATCCTGCAGATATCTGGGCAGACCGATCAGGAGCTTGTCCGGCGCATTCTTGATCATTACGGCACCTGGCATCAGGAAGCCAACTCGGAGCAGATCGCACACAATTAATTAATGCAGGTGTGGTGCTCAGGACCCCAGATCCATTGATGTTTCAGGCAACCCGACGTCGATTAGCACTCTGGTACACGGTGGTCACAGCAGTTCTTCTCTTGCTAGTAGCCAGCGGGTTTTACTTCTATGTTCGGCACACCCTCATCGATCGGGTGGATGACACCCTCAAGCATGTGGTCGAAGTTCTGGAGCGATCGATCCTGATCGGTGAGACCCATCCTCCAGGCGAGATCGTTACAGGTTTTTCTGGATCTGGGAGTAGCCAGGAAGCCACCTCAGATCCCCCTCCCGCCTGGACCACTGCCACGGCTAACCTTGATGATGATCACATCGACATCGACTGGTTTTCCGCTAAGGGCGTCCTGCGCTGGTCTACGTCTCTACAAACTGCAGAAATTCCGCTGCACCCTCAGTCCTTGCATCAGACCGTTTATTTACTGTCTGGCTATGGCTTACGTCAGTTGACCCGTCCAGTCTGTCAAGGCGATCATCTGCTCGGTTACCTGCGGGTGAGTCATCCCTGGTTTGAGGTCACCAAGCCCATTCGCCAGCTCCTACAGGATCTGGGGATGGGGGTCGTGATCCTGCTGGTGTCAACCGCCGCTCTGGGCTGGTTTCTGTCTGGCTTGGCGATGCAGCCCGTCTGGGCCTCGTTCTTACAACTCAAGCAATTTACTGCCGATGCCTCCCATGAGCTGCGTAGTCCCATTGCCAGTATCCAAACCAATGTCCAGGTGGCACTGACGGATTCGCAACTGGATCCCTCCACCCGTCAGAGTTGGCAGGTGGTAGAACGTCTGACCCAGCGATTAGCGAGGCTGGTCGATGATCTTCTCTTTCTCGCCCGTCAGGACAGTGGCATCGTGGAGACACCAGCTCAAGCCTGCTCACTGGATGAGATTTTGTTTGAGGTTGTGGAGGAACAGCAATCCTTGGCCCGGGATCAGGGAATCCATCTCAGCTTGCATATCATGACCCCCAGCGATCCTGTCCCCGATCCGGAAGACCCGTTTCAGCTTTGGGGCATGACCGACCAGCTTGCCCGTCTGTTCACCAATCTGATCCACAATGCCCTGCAGTACAGTCTTCGGGGTGGCGAAGTAAACGTGACGCTCACCTATCTGCGGCAGTTGGGGATCTCCTACCTTCAAGTCATGGTTAAAGACAGCGGGATCGGGATCGCAGCTCAGGATTTACCTCATGTCTTTGATCGCTTTTACCGAGCTGATCCAGCCCGCACGCCTGGGACTCGAGGATCAGGATTGGGTCTGGCCATTGCCCGATCAATTGTGGAACGCCACCAGGGTCGGATCTGGGTGGAGAGTACCTTGGGGGAAGGAACAACGGTCACCACGCTGCTGCCCTGCTCCCCCCCCGAGTAAACTAGGATTCAGCTGCAGCTGGGACAAATTTTAAGGCAGCGGAATTCATGCAATAGCGCTGTCCTGTCGGTTTGGGCCCATCGGGGAATACATGCCCCAAATGTCCGCCACAGCGAGAACAATGGACTTCGGTGCGGGGCAGGATCAATTTCCAGTCAGTTTTGGTGGCGACTGCTTCGGAGGAAATAGGTTGCCAGAAACTGGGCCAGCCCGTTCCGCTGTCATATTTTGCCTCTGCAGAGAACAGAGGTTGATCACAGCCTGCACAGTGATAGGTGCCAGCCGCCTTATTATCGTGGTAATCATTTTGATACGGGGGTTCGGTGCCCTCCTGGCGCAGCACACGAAACTGCATCTCCGTAAGAATTTCTCGCCATTCGGCATCGGTTTTGCTAACCGGATAAACTTGCATAACTCCCTCTGTTGCGGCCTCTACTTGCGATGAACAAAGACTCTGAGCCACCAGACTGGCCCCGGTCAGAAACCCAGCGTTTAGAAGTGCACGACGTTCCATGGTGATCCTGTGACTCGGAGTGCTTCTCTCTATTCCAGACTATCAAGCCCAATTTAGGATCAGGAAGACTTAAATCATTAATGAGGAGGATCGGGAGATCGGGTTGTCAGATCCGACAAGCGTTCAGGACTCCTGAACAATACGCAACTCCACCTGGGTAGCGTCGGAGAGGTTGGAACTATTTGGGTCAATGATCAGGTAAATTGATTCGTTTAGGGTGGTGGCGGTACGGACCGAAAAGCTTTGACTACCCAGATCAGGAATCGCTCCCGCAAAAAGGATAGTGCTGCCCTGTTGAATTCTCCAGCTGACCCCATCCCCTCCTCCCTGTTCAGGTTGACTGACACTGCCCTCGATCAAGACGGTTCCCTGCAGGGGGCTTCGCCAGCGGAGGATCACCTGTTCAGTGGGGGCTGGATGGACCTGAATGGCTCCCTCAGGCCAGGATCCTTGAGGTTCACGGGAGGTGTTGAGGCCGACCCAGGGGAAATTGACGGTCACCTCCTGCGGATCTGGGGTTGTTCCCTGCCAAGTCTCCAAGCCTGAGATGCCCAAGGTAGTCGGTAAAAACTGAGAGAGCAACAAAAACTGAGCTGGATCCACAGACTCTGCAGGTCCCCGTTGAAAGGCCCAGATGCCTTCTGCCCCACAGCTGTCAGGATTGGGGTTTCTCTGGTTAGGAAAGGCCTGGAAATCACTGGTCAAGATCCATTCACGACAGGAAGACAGCGGTGAGACTGCGGGGGTTGGCGTCGGGGACCCCCCTGGGGAAGGCGCGATCGTCGGGGTCGAAGATGGGACGGGAGTTGGAGAGGCACCGACATTGGCTGCGTTGGCAACGATCACCAGCGGTTGACCTGCCGTGAACACCTCCTGAGTCAGGGTGGTGATCTGTGCAGACAACACATAGCTTCCCGCGGTGACAGAGGCGGGTAAGGTCAGGGTGAGATTGACAGCACAGGTGGTAGACCCGGCAGTACAGCCCACAGCCTCGGGGGTGAAGGGGAAAGACCAGGCTAGAGGCCCCTGCGTCAGTTGAATTAGGATCGACTCACCTGCTGCCAGGCCTGCCGAGAGGGCCACAGCTAACCCAAAAGTCAATGGCTCCCCAAGGGGTGGTGGTTGAGGGGGCCGCCAGGATCACGGGGCGAAGGGGCTGGGAAGGGGCAGGGGGGGTGAGGGAGGGGAAAGGAAACG
>JAAUUJ010000240.1 GCA_012030715.1 Synechococcaceae cyanobacterium SM2_3_1
GAATGAGTTATACCCTGCTCAAAAATATTGGTCTGGATCCTTGTATTACCTGGACCGTAGAGGACTACATTCAGGTCGGTGTGGAGTTAGGATCTGACAAAAACAGAATTCAGCAATTGAAACAACAGGTCGCTGACTCACGCCGCTTCTCGATTCTCTGGCATTCTTGTGAATTTGCCCGCCAACTAGAGGCTGCCTTCCTACATATGGCTGCAGCAAAACCAGCTGATCAGTTTCAGTTTTTGGCAATCAACCAACAGGCATCTACCGCAGAGTGGAATCAGCTGGGTTTTAATACCATTGTGGCGATGGATTTGAGTGATTCAGCATTAGTTAAAAGAAGAGGGTGGGAAAGGGCACAATCCTATTGGAGACAGGGACTGTCTTTAGATCCTATTCACATAGGATGCTGGCTTAACTATCTCCATAGCCACTATGTACTTGGAGATCGAGAGCGGGCATTCGGAGAGGCACTCCATCTTTTTAACTATCTGCTTTCAGTTAATCCAGAGACCTATTCTTGTGATGTCGAGACAACCTTAACTCATCTTTCCTGGCCTGAGCAGCCTGACCATCCAGGACAAGGATCCAATCACGATCAGATACTCTACTGTGTGGTTCGCTGGATAGCTCAGTATGGGGGTGTTATCTATCGACCTGAGATTTTACGCTTCTGGAAACTTGCCCTGGACCTACATGATCGTGATATTGAGGCCAGGATGATTGTTAGTCTCAACTATCTGGCCGAGGGATATCCTGAAGGGCTGGTCTACCTCCGGCAGGTGCCCACCGAGACAGCTAGTTATACTAGAGCAGCCATTGCAGAACAGATTTTTTCCAATCAAATCGATCTGTATAGCAGTACTGCTCCTCCCATTTATAGTACCGACTACTGTGGTTATAAACTAGCTGTAGAACCAAACCTACACAGCATAACTACATTAGTACTTTTGGCTCAGGGAGAATGGTTTGAAGATGAGATCCAGTTTTTCCATCAGTTCCTAAAACCTGATATGAACGTAATCGATGTGGGGGCAAATATTGGGATCTACTCTCTTCTCTGTGCAAGTTTGGTCACGGATACAGGTCGTGTCTTTGCAGTGGAGCCCACTCCCAGTTGCGTCAACCTCTTAGAGTCAACCTTAAGTTTAAACCCAGGCCTAGATCGTATCCTCAAAATTTATCCAAACGCAGCTGCTGATCAGGCGGGATCTGCTTACCTGGAGCTCCATACCTCTTCAGTTTTCAATCGAATTCTCAATAAGTCAGAAATCGAGACTAACAGTACTGAAAGTACACTCCGTGAGGTTGAGATTATTACTCTGGATCAGCTATGGCTTTCGGAGGGATCCCTTCCCATTCACCTGCTCAAGATTGATGCTGAGGGCGCAGAGATCCAAGTGCTGAAAGGAGCAAAAAAGCTGATTCAAAACTGTCATCCAGTTATTCTTTTTGAGAATCTACATGGTGCTCTGGATACCGGTTCTAAGTCAGCATGCTATCTGGAGGAGTTTGACTACTCCTTCTACGCCTATCTACCATTAATCTCTGGCCTTAAGCGAGTATCACCTCAGCAAATGAAAACACTGAACACTATTGCCCTGAGTCAAAAAACACTGGATCAGATGCAAGCATCAATAACTTAGGATTTCTTTTTTAATGGGAGCCTTTCCACGGCCTAATCCAAATGCAATACGGAAGAAAAAGCGATAAGTTATTATAGATCGCTAAAGAATACATACCACTATTTCCCCGTCTGATCTCTAGTAGAGATCAGGACAAATACCCATAGTATTTTAACCAGTCCCCAAAATTATAATTTATTGAAGAGATCAAATCAGAGTCAAGGGTTTCTTGATAAGAGCCAGCCCGACCATCCGTAATATGTTGCGGGTGTATCAAGGTTTCTTGATCCCATCCCGAGCCAATTTGCCTCTCTGACTGCCCAATAGCAGCAACTGCCTCACATATCCTTTCAAGGATCTGTGAATTGCATTCAACTCCCAGGATCTCACTCAGAGTTAAAATTTCTTGAAGCTGATCCTCAATCATACTTTCATAAACAAGCTCATAGACAGCAATAGACCTCCAAAATTCATAGTGCTGTACATAGGGGCCAATATAGTCAATAGCTTGGGCAGGACTTATCCAACGTTTTCTGATTAACGAGGCAACAATATCACGTAGATCACGACGACTGGCTAAAATCAAGTTTGCCTGCTCTGCCAGCCAGGGCTTAAACTCATGGGTTTTGATCACATGAATCTCGGCGGGATCTGAGGAATCATATTTATCAATGAAAGCCCCGGAAACCGATGCGCCATCGGTGGAGAGAAGGAGTCTGACCACGTTATACAGCCAGGTACTACCCGATCTTGGAAGTCCGGCACAAGCAATGAGGTTCATAGCAACTGACTTAGGTTGTCTGGAAGATAGAATTAGGTTAATCTATACTATACAATACTCTAGAATTCAGGCATTCCTAAATCAGATAGCCATCACAAAGGAGCGATGGTTTCATATGAAAAACATGACGACGATATTGAAACAGAATTCACGTATCGATCAACTTGATTTAACAATGTGTATCATTGGCTCCCGAAAAGTTGGTCCAGAAGATCAGCTTTATTCACAGGGATGGCATGTATTTGCTCCCAATTTAAGAGTGATTGGCTTTGAGCCAGATCAACAAGCCTGTGATGTGCTTAATCAGGAAGCAGCATCTTTAAGTTGGGTTGAGGAACACTTTCCTCTTGCATTAGCGGAAACAGATGGTCTTGTCCCTTTCTACATTACGAGAAATCCTGCCTGTAGTTCTCTATATAAACCTAATGAACCGCTTCTCAATCGTTTTAAGGGATTAAGAGATCAGGTAGAGCTAAAAAAAGAAGATGTGTTGGCTGTAATTAGTTTAGATCAGTTTTGTGATTTCTATGAGATTAATAAGGTAGATGTGATTCAGCTGGATGTTCAGGGAGCTGATCTTAATATTCTTAGAGGAGGACTGAAAACCTTGACGCAGGTACTCTCAATCACAGTGGAGGTAGAATTTTCCCCTCTTTATGAAGGTCAACCGCTTTTTGCCGATGTAGATATTTTTCTACGAAATCAAGGGTTTGTTCTACTTGATTTGTGGACCAAACGAGTCCCGAAAAAGAGTTCTCCTGTTGAAGGAATAGAGCATCCAGGCCAGTTGTTGTGGGGAGATGCTTTCTATTTTCGAGATCCTTTGATGTGCGGTAAAGATAGCAAATACAAATCTGCAGAATCTTGCTTGAAATTAGCCTGTATCGCCGATGTAATGGGCTTCGTTGATTATGCTCTGGAGCTTTTTCAGCACCTGACTATAATGTACGGAGCTGCTGATTCTCGTTACAACTTTGCTGACGAGATCACTGAAGCATTGGAACAGATACCTGAACTTGTGGGACAGGGTCTTTTAACTTTCCCTATTATTCAAAGCATTGAACCTTATATGAGTTCTTCCTGTCGAGAACGTCTTCGATAACCAGAGAATTAATCTATAAGGTAATAGTGCTAAGGATCTTCCTGAATGAACATGCTATTAAGTCGTGATCTACTTACCCTGACTGACCTTTCTGTCGTGGAGTTTCAGATCCTACTGACGAAGGCAATGAATCTCAAGCATAAACAGACTCACTTTAGATTAGACGGTCTGATACTTGGATTGCTGTTTAAGAAAGCTTCTACCCGTACTCGCGTTAGCTTTACATCTGCCATGTACCAATGCGGCGGATCCGTTATCGATCTCTCTCCTAACACCATGCAGGTAAGTCGAGGAGAACCGATCGCTGACACGGCTCGAGTCCTTTCTCGCTATCTCGATGTGATTGCCATTCGCACCTATGATCAGGCCGAACTCGAAGAATTCGCTCATTATGCCACCATTCCTGTGATCAATGCCCTCACCGATCGCTTTCACCCCTGTCAGATTATGGCGGATTTGCTGACGATCCAGGAAGTCTTTGGGCATCTACAGGGATTAACCCTGGCCTACTGCGGTGACGGCAATAATGTGGCCCACTCCCTACTGCTGGGATGTGCGATGACAGGGATCCATATTCGCGTAGCCACACCGATGGGGTTTGTACCGGAGGCAGAGATCGTGGAGCAGGCTAGGGAGATCGCCAGATCGAATGGCACAGGCAGCCAGATCGAGATCCTCACAGATCCAGAGGTCGCAGTCGCCGGAGCCCAGGTGGTCTACACCGATGTCTGGGCCAGCATGGGACAGGAAGAAGAAGCCGAGCAACGGCAGCAGAGTTTTTTTCCCTTTCAAGTTAATAGTGCTCTGCTGACTCAGGCGGATCCAGAAGCGATTGTGCTCCACTGTCTACCCGCTCACCGTGGCGAAGAGATCACAGCCGAAGTGCTGGAGGGGCCCCAGTCCAGAGTCTGGGATCAGGCAGAGAATCGGCTGCATGTGCAGAAGGCCCTGATTGTTAGTCTGTTAGGAGCAACTGCTCAGACAGGGTGAAGCGATTATTTCCCAGAGAGTATCGGGAAGTTATTGTGCTTCGAGCTGGGCCTGTAATTGCTGGACTTGATCTGGGGATAGGTTGGTGAGGCTGGCTACAACCTCCATAGACATCCCCTGACTCAGCATATTGACCGCAACCTCCTGGATCCCTTCCTGTCTGCCAATCTGGATCCCTTCCTGTCTGCCAATCTGGATTCCACGCTGTTCACCAATCTGGATTCCACGCTGTTCACCAATCTGGATCCCTTCTTCTTTAGCCAGTTCTTCCATACTGCTGATCAGTGGCATCTGACCCTCCCTCTCATACTGATCTAACTCTTCTCTAAATTGTCG
>JAAUUJ010000241.1 GCA_012030715.1 Synechococcaceae cyanobacterium SM2_3_1
CGCCAAGGTTAGCTTCACAGTTGCGCCCGAGGATATCACCGTTGCTCCAGGGGTCAAGGTTTTATCTGATGCCGAGCAAGTTAATGTGCTCAGTCTGGATATTGCTACAGGAATTTTAGAGTTGCGAGCTGGCACTGGGCAACCCACCCTTTATGTAGGAGATGTGGTGCTGGGTGCTGCAGGGGCTGTGCCACCCTCCAGGATTGTAGGGATCCAGCCACAGGAAGGAGGACGGCGATTAGAGTTTTTACCTGCTCTACCCAAAGAGGTGATCGAGAGGGGATCTGCAAGCTTTGAGGTTTCTGTTGACTCAGCTTGGGGGACGCCTGAAGAAGGGGTAGAACTGGAAAATGTTCCCACAGAATCCAGGGAACCAGAGCTGACTCCAAAGTGGGAGGGATTCCGGTCGGAAGATATTGCCATTGATATCGGTCTTGACTCCAGAATCTCAGGAAGTATAAATCTAGAGTCCCAATATTCAGGATCTGTTGAGTTTGATAAAGATATTAACCCTGAGATAGGACTGAGTAGATTCCAACTTGATCGATCTGCTAATTACTCAGCTGAGTTGGGTCTAATTGCAGAAGGACTATATGTCTGGCGGACAACAACTAAATCAATAGTATTAGGTAATCCTGATAGTATTAATTTCACTATTCCCTTTGGTCCTGTGCCCGTCACGATCAAGATTAACCAGATAGCGAGTATAGAAGCAACTCCAGAGTTAGTGCTTTACGGTAGAGCTAATCTAGCTGGCAGCATTTCAGGGGCAGTTATCCAGGAGGCTAGAAACTACGATCCGAGTCAGGGATGGATCTCTGAAGCAGAGATTATCGGTGAAACTTGGGTTGGTGAAATTGGAGATGGTAGTGATTTCTTTGGAACAATCTTACTCGCCACTCATGCGCAAGACGAAATTGAGATAATTGGTCAACGAAGCCCATCAACTGGGATTAGATCTTATGTTCTTGGCTTAGGAGTTCAGGAGGGGGTTGAGCTACAGAAGGCAGAAAATGGAACAAGCTTGAGTGGAGAGATCACTGGGGAGTCAAAGATTGCCTTAGGTGGGCTAGTTACCTATTCACAAAACTATCCATTTTTAGATATTGACCAGTCTTCTGTCTCATTAAATACGGCACCCGGGGGTCCGCCTGGCCCTAACCCTGGTTTTCAGAATCCTCCTGGCACTGTTAACGCTGCCCCTAACCTTGGTAATAGTGGAATTACACCGCAAGCACCTACAGGTGCTGATATCGTCATCAATGCAGCAGCAGCTCAGCAAAAAGGATCTGTTGTTTCTCAGGTAGTTAACTCTGGAACAAATGTTGCTCAAGCTCTAGTACAGATCGTTTTTACTGTTAAATTTGCGGTTACTACTGTCACTACAACTGCTCTTACTATCATCTTGACTCAACAGCCAGCAGGTGAGCCATTTAATATTTTTGAGGTTGTTCCCGAACCCAACTTTGATGAGTGGCCAGAGGCATTCAGAGAGAATCTTATTCAGCTGCGAACTAAGAATCCAGAAAGAAGGTGTGAGAGACCAGTTGGTGATAGAAGGAATATTGCATATGCAACTTTCTCATTTAGAATCAAAGGAACAGATCAGATTTTTGCAGGGGTACTTAGACCAGCAGTAAGTGGGGAGGCAGACAACTCAAGAAGTAGGGAGCTTTACACTCCATTGCCAGAGAGAACATTTTATGGTAATACTGTCCAGAATGCAGAGCAGCCAGCCCCAGTTGATTCTGAAAGGAAGCTATCTGAGCAGATCGCAAACTTACTCGTTGATCAATTTGAGGTTTCTGATCCAAGCGAGTTGGCAGGTTTAATTGAAGGAACGGTAAACATCTATACAGACCAAAGGCCATGTGGGAGCTGTCAAGGGGTCATGCGTGCGCTGGCACAAGATCTAAATGGTCCACAAGTCAATGTTAAAGTCACTACAAATTGGGTGAGGCGCTCTATTAAAGATGATCCACTGCCTGGATTGGTACAACCACCAGAATGTGAATGTCCCCCTGCAAATATTTCATAATTCTGCTGATGTAGAATAGTATGGAGTTCCAAAGTTGAGATGTTAATTATGTATCTAGAGAGAATTAAGTCTATTTACTATAACTCACAATTAGCCAATCAAGAGGTTGCGGGATGTTCTTCAGAAGAGATTAGTTTGCTTGAAAAGAAACTTAATTTAGGATATCCACTTCCTGAAATGTATAAAGAGTTTCTGTTCTGGATGGGAAAGGGAGCTGGGAGCCTTCTGGAAGATTGTGACTTCTTCTATCGTGCGCTAATGGGGCAGGGAGAGTCTGATATGCAGAGGCTCCCAAACGAACTGCTTGCAGAATGCAACTGTCCTCTTCATATGCCAAATGATGGTTTTGTGTTTTATTCAAGACTAGGCGCAAAATTTGCCTTTCTTAGACTCTCAGAGGCCAATGAATCCCCAGTCTACTTTTTCTCTGAAGAATTTGACTCTCACCACATTGCTGGTTCAGACTCGCGGTTCCCAGGAACAAGTACTCGTGTTCTTAAAGAAGGTGAGACTATACAGACAATGAAATCGTTTCCTATATACAGATTTGAGATAGACCATGTAGATTTGATCATTTTCTTGCTCGTATGATCAACGGATATAGCAAAGATCTCATGAAAGACTCTGAGAGACGAGATCTCCCGAGCTTTTTGTCCTACTGGGAGGGTGAGTTCAAGTAACTAGGGCCATAAATGTACTAATGTAAAATTATATAGAAGTACTCGGTATTAGGAGTTTAAAGATGCATCTTGAGAGAATCAAGTCAATTTACCATAATTCACCATTAGCTAGCCAAGAAGTATTTGCTTGCTCTCCAGAAGAAGTTGCATTACTTGAAAAGAAACTGGATTTGGGCTATCCACTTCCAGAAATATATAAGGAGTTTTTACTATGGATGGGAAAGGGAGCTGGGAGTCTTCTGAAAGATTGCGACTTTTTTTATCAGGATCTCATGATGAGGGGAGAGTTTGATATGCAAAAACTTCCCGAAGAACTACTTGCAGAATGCAACTGTCCTCTTCATATGCCAAATGATGGTTTTGTGTTTTATTCAAGACTAGGCGCAAAATTTGCCTTTCTTAGACTGTCAGAGGGAAATGAATCTCCTGTTTACTATTTCTCCGAAGAATTTGAGTCCTTTGAGTCTTATTTTCCTCGAACAGATACTCCTGCTCTAGGAGAAGGTGAGACTATTAAAACAATGAAATCATTTCCTATATATAAGTTTCGAAATAAGTCATGTAAATTCGATCATTTTCTTGCCCTCAAAATAAACGGGTATAGCAAATACCTCATGAAAGACTCTGAGAGAAGAGATTTGCCAGACTTTTTAGCCTACTGGGAGAGCCAGTTCCAGTAATCAGGTTTACAAATGCCGTTGAAACCTTCACTATTCCTCTTCGATAGGATTAAGAAATATGATCAAGAATTGTCTTCTAGTTTTTGGTTGCTGCTCGATTCTTGGCTTTCTGATCCTAAGTTTATCTGGATGTGGAGGAGATGGAGCTCCTGTTTCGATCGTTCCTCCTCAACCGGACAATATTTCCTCAGTCATCGATGATCCTTTACAACCACTGACTACCTCCCTCATTGGAGAGGAAGAAGGCGAAGGAATTACTCTTTCCGAAACCTTCTTAACCGATGCAGTTGTGATCGACTCAAAAGCCGCACCGATGGAAACTGCTGGTAAATATTGGATTACCTGGGAAGATGCGCAGCTTGGATACCTCTCCATCGCCAAGTCCGGTACAACCATTGATGTTCCAGGATATCCACCTGAAATTCCAGTTGAACTTCTCTTTCCATTTATTGATGACATCGATCCTGAAGAAGAAATTTGCGAAGAACCCAATCGTAGAGAACTCGTCCTCTCGGAAGTATTTATCGAAGGTGGTGGTGAAACTAACGATGGTGAGACAGAAACTCTAATCATTAGAGATGTCTTTCAGAGGACTGAAGAAGGAGATATCATTACTGATCTGAGTGGAAACCGCCCACCTGTAACAATCAATATCACAGTGCCCACAGGCAACGCTACAGTAACTGATCCAGTTGGGAGAACTGATAGTCAAGGCAACTATCGAACAATAGTCATATTAAATGAAGATCTAGGGAAGGCTGAGTTGAATGTTCGTGCCAGCGTAGTACCACCACAAGGATTACCCCTCGAAGCCGTAAAGAAGGTTGATCTTGAGGATCCTTGTACACTCGAGGATCTGGATGAAGTTTTTACATGTGCTGTCCTTGGGATATCAATTCCTATCACTTTAGTACAAGAAATAGAAGACAATACATTTTATAACGTAGCTTTCTTTGCAGCATTGAATGCTACAGTTGGTGAAGTCTCAGTACCAATTTTTGATGGCGGAGGTAATTATCTTCCCCTCGATGTTACTGTTTCTCCTCTTACTGATAATGTAGTAGTCCAAAATGGAACTGGCACTACCGATGAGAATGGAATCTTTAGTGGGGCAAGCTATTCCCTTCTTGAGAACCTAGGAGCGGGGCAGTTATTAGTTGAACTTAGTTTCACTACACCTGCTGGACAAGTTGTTAATGGAAGTACAATCCTATCCTTTTTGATAGTTGTAATGAGGGTAACCCTGACGAAGCACCCTGTGAAGAAGATAACAGCTTCTCAGATCCCAACTACCGCAGCTTTGATGGTCTTCTCCACTGGACAGACTCAGAAGGCGACTTTATCTTGGCCCGTACCCTCGATGGTCAGGTAGAAATTCAGGCACGCC
>JAAUUJ010000057.1 GCA_012030715.1 Synechococcaceae cyanobacterium SM2_3_1
ATCTTTGGTCCTGGCACCAGCACCGAGGAGATCGTGACCCATATCCGCCGGATTGTGGCTGAGCGTGGTGTGAGCAGTACCGACCACCCAGAGTAACCGATCAGGCTGGTGGTGATGTAACTGACGGTAGAGAAAGTAACGATATGGCGTTGGTCGATGAAGTGCTGAACGGCAGCCGCCGAGCGCTGGCGCGGTTGTTAACTTTGGTCGAAAATGAACGTGAGGGGTATGAAGCGGCCCTCACACATTTATTTCCATATACGGGGCGTGCCTGGATTATTGGTGTCACTGGGGCGCCGGGCACGGGGAAAAGTTCCCTGGTCAACGCGCTGGCAAAGGTCTATCGCGCCCAGGGGAAGACGGTCGCCATCCTTGCGGTGGATCCAACCAGTCCGTTTAGTGGTGGGGGCTGTGTTAGGCGATCGTTATCGGATGCAAGACTTAGCGGGCGATTCGGGTGTATTTATTCGTAGTATGGCCTCGCGGGGGAATCTCGGTGGTTTGGCCCGCACAACTTATGATGTAATTAAAATCCTTGATGCTGCCCATTTTGATTACATTCTTATCGAAACGGTTGGCGCGGGCAAAATGAGGTGGACATCGTAAAAACGGCCCACACCACCCTTGTGATTGATGCACCGGGTCTAGGCGACGATATTCAAGCCATTAAAGCAGGTATTCTAGAGATTGCTGATATATTGGTCGTCAATAAAGCAGATCGGCCGGGCGTCAAAAATACAGTGCGGGCCTTACAAGCCATGTTAGATTTAGGACATCGCCACAAGGTTATTTCCCATCATGGGCAAATGATGGTACAGAAAGATCGGTCAGGCAATGTTGAGTATGATTTTTGGCAAGTCCCTATCTGCAAACCATCGCTACGGACAACAACGGTATCGCCGAACTTTACGAAGCCATCCAACAACACCGCGCCTATCTCGTCGAAAGCGGGAATCATAAAGATAAAGAAGTGTTATATGCACAAACCGAACTTTTTCAACGGATACAACAAGCATTGATGGAGCGGTTCTTTAATACCCATTCCGAAACCGCCCTAGAGGTCATTGTGCGTCAGATTGCCCAACGCGAACTCGACCCAATCAGCGCGGTGAATCAGCTCTTGGAGTCATAACTAAACGGTGACAGGACAGCGGTCATGCTGTACAGGTAGCACAACCATGCTACAATCGTCTATTAGATAAGATGTTCGTTGAGGAAATCGCATGAAACGTACCAAGTTTTTATCTAATCGGATTGTTAGTCAGTGTGTTGGTCTTTGGGTTATCCGCCTGCTACCGCGATGCAGGCGATGGCGAGTCGCGTGCGCCGACCACTGCCAACTCAAATAATGTGGTGGTTCGTCAACCCACAACGGCCCCAACAGATATGCCGACCATCCGTGTGATTCCAACATTTACACCCGCTAATGATTCGCCAACTGAAACTCTAGCGCCGGGTGGCCCCAATCCACAAGGGGAAACCACAGAAACCCCTGAACCATTAGTCGTCGTGCCGCCCGATGAAACAGGCGATACGGTGATACAACCGGGACTAGGTGAAGGACTTTCATCTGTGGCCACCCCCCACACCCACCAACACGGCCGCGCCAGCACTGCCAACCCCGACTTCCATCCCAGTAGATAAATGTTCCTACTTTGTTGTCGAGGGTGATACCTTAACCCAAATTGCCGTTAAACTTGATATTAGTACCGAAGCATTTATTCAAGCGAACCCTGCTTTGCAAATCAACCCCAATTCGTTGTCTATTGGCCAAGAGTTGCGTATTCCGAATTGCGAATCGGATTTAACGCCAACCGTTGAAAGCAACACCGTTGATTTACCCCCATTTGCTACTGTTGAAGGTACTTCTCCCCAAATCACTTTGGCCCCCGGTCAGACCATTCAACACTTAGTCCAACCGGGGGAGAATTTATATCGCATCTCATTACGCTATGGGGTAACGGTAGACGCTATCAAACAGGCCAATGGTCTACAACGCCATCCGGCTGGCAAAAGAGGCAGTCGAACAGCGGGTGCTGCATCGCATCAAGGCAGAATTGGATCCTTTACAAACCCCTTTAGATCCGCCAGCTCCGCTCCAACCTCCTCCGGTATCTCCTGCTCCACCCCCTCCCAGCAATCATCACAAGCGCTCCCCGGAAGCAGTGGATGATTCACTCATGACTTTTCCGCCTCTGGATGAACCTCAACCCTGCTAGCTGCCCCTCACTTGGACGGTTCAAGCTGTCTTCCACTCTCGCTTGGGTCATACCTTCACCATGATCAGCCTCCCGCCTACCTCCTCTATAACGCTCCAATCAGTGCAGATTGTCGGGGTAGGGTCTGCCCTTCCAGAGTCCATCCTCACTAACGAGCAGCTCAGTACCCTGGTGGACACCTCAGATGAGTGGATCCGGCCCCGGACAGGCATTGGGGAGCGGCGGATTCTCGACCCAGAGCTGGGACTGGTGGATCTGGGAACCGCAGCAGGTCAACGGGCCCTAGAACAGGCAGGTTTAGATCCCTCCCAGCTGGACTTGATTATTCTGGCCACCTCCACCAGTTCCGATCGCTTTGGCACGGCTCCCCAAATTCAACGACAGTTGAGAGCTCCCCAGGCGGTGGCGTTTGATCTGACAGCTGCTTGCACAGGCTTTGTCTTTGCCGTGGCCACAGCAGCGCAGTTTCTCCAGACCGGCACCTATCAGCGAGCGCTGGTGATTGCCGCCGATGTTCTCTCCAGAACCGTGGACTGGACTGATCGCACCACTTGTATTTTGTTTGGGGATGGCGCTGGGGCCGTCGTTCTGGAAGCCGCTCCTCCGGAAGTGCCCACAGGGATCCTGGGGATGGAACTGCGGGCAGACGGGGGTGGCAGTGAATTGCTAACGCTCTCCATGACTACAGAAGTCTCCTCTCTGGGGGAGATCATGCAGGTGGGACAGTACCGCTGTCAGCCCATCACCATGAATGGACGGGAAGTCTATAAGTTTGCGGTTACTGCGGTCCCGGAAGTGATTGAAAAGGCTTTGTTTCGTGCTGGTATTTCTGCCCTGCAGGTGCGAGGTTTTTTTGTTCACCAGGCCAACCAGCGCATTTTAGATGCGATTGTCAAACGGCTAGAGATTGATCCCAACTCCATGCCCTCGGTTTTAGAACGTTACGGCAACACCTCGGGAGCCTCGGTCCCGATCACGCTGGCGGACAGCCTCTCACAAGGCAGATTTCAGACCGGGGATCTGGGGGTGTTTGCTGGCTTTGGAGCCGGACTCACCTGGGGTGCTCTGGTGTTCCCGCTGGGGCCGGAGCGCTTGATCGGGGTGAGTCAATCAGGAGGCAGGTCCCTGGCATTCCTGACGAGCTTTATCCTCTGAAACCCCCAGACTGGTTAACCTCTGTACACAGACCTCCCCTGCGCATTCCTGTTCGGCTGCCGCGGCTGAAATACCCAGATCAAGCAGGGTGGCAACACAGGAATTGGTCCCGGTTGTGGCAGGGGGAGGTGCAGTTGGGGTTGAGGGGATTGGCGTTGCAGGCGGTGGTGTAGCTACGGACGGGGGTTGGTGTGGGGGGCGCAGGTTGAGGGGTGGGGTTGGGAGAGGCCAGAGGGGAGGCAGGGCTCAGATCCTGTCTTTGCAACATTTCCAGGCGAAGTCGATAGGTTTCCAGTTCTTCCCGACGGTCTGGAAAGTTCCTGATCATTTGGTTAATAATCCGCAGGGCTGAACCCCAGTCTCTGACCGCAATTTTCTGTTCCAGATCCTCTGAATAAAAGGCAAATGGAGTGGTTGCGGTAGTGGGCGGAGGCGGGGAGGGGGTAGGGCTTGAGGAAGGCTCGGTGATCTCTGGGGTAGGGCTGGGACTGGCAATAGGGGCAGGTGTCGGGGAAGGCGGGTCTGCAGGGGTTGGGGAGGGAACTGGAGAACTGGGAACAGGCTGAGGATCAGGGTCAGGGACGCCAAATAACAGTTGCCATCCGAACGCCCCACCGATCAGAACAGCAATCAGGAGGGCAGTGGATCCCAAGAGCCAGGGGGAGGGCAGCAGAGAGTCGCCAACGGGTCTGGCTTTCGGTTGGACCGGGGAAGCGCCATTCGATTTGATGTGCAGTGTCGGCGGATCTAGCGCCTCTGGAGGAGAATGGTCCTGCTGGGAAGGAACCTGAACCCAGTCAGGTGAGCCAGAAGGGGTAGCAGGAGGATCTGGATGGGAGGCTGCAGATGGGGATTTTTCGGTGATGTAGGCGATCCAGCTTTCTGGAGCTTCGACAACTGTGGCAGGTTCAATCCGCTCTGGAGACTTTTGGGGGAGACGTTCGTCCTCTGCTTCTGCTGCGGGTAATTGCAGGCGCACTTGCCCAAGGGCTTGACTCAGGGCCTCCATACTGAGCCAGCGAGCCTCGGGCTCCTTTTTTAGGCAGGTCATGATCACTGCTTCGAGCTGAGCAGGCAGGGAGTAAGGCAGTTGGAGCTGAGCAAAGGCCTGAGGAGGCTGATGGTTATGGGCCTCAATCCAACCCCAGAGAGAATCGGTTTCGGGTCGCAGAGGCAATTGTCCGGTGAGCATCCGGTAAAGCATGACCCCCAACGAGTAAATATCAGAGCGGGGATCCAGGATCTTGCCCCGCAGATGTTCCGGTGAAGCATATTGCAGGGTTCCCGCAAAGCCCAGCGCACTGGTGCCCATGGTAATCGTCATATTGCTGACGATCTTGGCAATGCCAAAATCCAGGATCTTGACGGTTTCTCCCTTCTCCCCCAGGGTGAGATCTTGAATCACAAACAGGTTACTGGGCTTAATATCCCGGTGGATCACCCCCTGAATGACCAGATCCCCCACTTTCCCCTCGAAGTTGTGGGCATACTGCAACCCAGCGCACACCTGTTGAGCTAAACGGACCACTCGTTGAGGTGGCATCGGTCCGGTGCGAGGAAGGATCTGGGCTAAACTTTGCCCCACCAGAGGCGGCACCCCGAGAAACTCCATGGCGATATACGGATGTCCATCATCCAGGCCATAATCCAAAACCTTGGTGATATTGGGATGATCACCCAACAACACACTGATCTGAGCCTCGGCCTCAAACCGTTTCCGTAAATAATTTAAAGTCTCCTCATCTCCCGTGAGATTTTGCTTCAACAGCTTGATGGCCACCACCCGCTCAAACATGCGCAGGTCCACGGCGCGATACACCTGACCCATGCCTCCCCCGCCCACATATTTGCTGAGGCGGTAGCGCTGAGCGATCAGATGTCCTTCCGGGAACCCCGCCATATCTCTCGCACTAAATCAGGAGGTTGGATGTGGAACTGCTGCTGGACTCCAGTATAGAAGTTCGGTGAAGGAGAGATCCCTAAATAGCAAAGGTCCTGGCATCCCAGGATTCAGCCCTAAATCTTCTGTAACAGCGATAGCTTTCCGATAAGCTCTCCGGGGCATTGAACATGAAACGCTACACTTTGTCACGAATCCCCAGAGCTCGAAATAAGCTGTGATACGATGCCTGCAGTTTTGGGCATGGCTTGATCTTACTGGGAAAGCCCTTCCCTCAGTGCAGGGGAGAGCAGGGGATCTTCCCCCCCAAAGTAAGGTCGTGGTCCACCCTTTTGCATGATAAGGAGAGAAGATCTTGAGCCTGAGAGTTGCGGTTGTCGGAGGAGGTCCAGCCGGATCGTCAGCGGCAGAGGTACTGGCCAAGGCTGGTATTGAAACCTACTTGTTTGAGCGCAAGCTAGATAATGCCAAACCCTGCGGGGGGGCAATCCCTCTGTGTATGGTCTCGGAATTTGAACTCCCTCCTGAAATTATTGACCGTAAAGTCCGCAAGATGAAAATGATTTCCCCCTCAGACTACGAGGTGGATATTCAACTGGATCACCCGGATGAGTACATCGGCATGTGTCGGCGGGAGATCCTGGATGGGTTTATGCGGGAACGGGCTCACCAGCTCGGGGCTCATCTGATCAATGGTCGGGTGGTGGATATCCGTTTGCCCTCTGATCCTAAGGATTTAAACCAGCCCTACGTGATTGAATATTATGACTTTAGTGAGCTGGAGCCCGGCAAAAAGGGGGGCGGCAAGCTCAGCACCCTGGAGGTGGATGTGGTGATCGGGGCCGATGGGGCCCACTCCAAGGTGGCAGAAGCGATTGATGCGGGCGACTACAACTATGCCCTGGCCTTTCAGGAGCGGATCCGCATCCCCGATGACAAGATGGCCTACTTTGAGGACCGCGCGGAGATGTACGTGGGCGATGATGTCTCCCCAGATTTCTATGCCTGGGTTTTTCCCAAGTCAGACCATGTGGCGGTGGGAACGGGGACCATGCATGTCCACCAATCCCAGATTCAAAAGCTGCAGGCAGGGATTCGCACTCGGGCTGCCGCCAAAATCCGCGGGGGCAAGGTGATCAAGATTGAGGCCCATCCGATCCCGGAACATCCACGTCCACGACGAGTGGTGGGTCGGGTTGCTCTGGTGGGGGATGCGGCTGGCTACGTGACCAAGTCTTCGGGCGAGGGCATTTATTTTGCCGCCAAATCCGGGCGCATGTGTGGTGAGACCATCGTGGAGTTCTCCCGTAATGGGGCTGAGGTTCCTAAAGAGGCTCATCTCAAGGTCTATCTTAAGCGTTGGGATCGTAAATATGGCATGACCTACCGCGTCCTGGATCTGTTGCAGTCCATCTTCTACCGCTCCAATGCCACCCGTGAGGCCTTTGTGGAAATGTGCGCGGATCGGGATGTGCAAAAGATGACCTTTGACAGCTACCTTTACAAGACTGTGGTGCCCATGAATCCCCTAGTGCAGTTGAAGGTCACGGCTAAGACGATTGGCAGTCTCTTGCGGGGGAATGGCTCTGGCCCCCTGACGGACTTGAGTCTCTCTTCCCTGCATGGATCTGTTTGATTATCAAGCTGCAAAGTCCACAGAGACTCTGGCCCCGCTGGCGGAACGAATGCGACCTCGCACTCTGGATGCTTTTGTGGGGCAATCTCATCTCTTGGGACCCGAGCGTCTGCTCCGGCGTGCCATTGAGACTGATCAGCTCACCTCCTTAATCCTTACGGGTCCACCGGGGACCGGGAAAACCACCCTGGCCAGGATCCTGGCTCATCACACTCATTCCCATTTCCTGGAGCTGGATGCGGTTCTGGCTGGAATTAAGGAGATTCGAGCTGCCATTGAAACCGCCCGGGAGCAACAGCGTTACCACGGGGTGAAGACCCTGCTCTTTGTGGATGAAGTCCACCGCTTTAATAAAAGTCAGCAGGACGCTCTGCTTCCCTGGGTGGAGCGGGGGATGGTGATCCTGGTGGGGGCCACCACTGAGAATCCTTACTTCGCCGTCAATAAGGCCCTAGTCAGTCGCTCGCGTGTGTTGCAATTGCATCCCCTTTCCAGTGAGGAACTGCAACAGGTGGCACACCAGGCACTCACTGATCCAGACCGGGGCTACGGCAAACGTGATCTGGAGATCGATCCGGAAGCGCTGGAGCATCTGATCCAGGTGGCAAATGGCGATGCCCGCACCCTACTTAATGCCCTGGAATGGGCCGTGGAAACCACATCTCCCGATCCTGCCACTCAACAGATCTACATCCGCCTGAGCGAGGCAGAAGATGCCATTCAACAGCGGGCTCTGCACTACGATCGGGATGGGGATGCCCATTTCGATACCATCAGTGCCTTTATCAAATGTCTGCGGGGTTCCGATCCAGACGCGGCTCTCTACTGGCTGGCCCGCTTGATCTACGCTGGTGAAGATCCCCAATTCATCTGGAGGCGAATGCTGATCCTGGCCAGCGAGGATGTGGGTCTAGCGGATCCCCAGGCAATCACAGTTGTGAACAGCTGTGCACAGGCCTTTGATCGGATTGGACTGCCGGAGGGTCAATACACCCTGGCCCAGGCGGCCCTCTATCTGGCCACAGCCCCCAAATCCAACAGCATCTCGGGATATTTCCAGGCCCTGAATGCGGTCAAACAGGAACCCACTCCCCCCATTCCCACCCCACTGCAGGATAGCCATCGGGATCGAGAAGATCTAGGGCATGGGCAGGGCTATCTCTATCCTCATGACTATGAAGACCACTGGGTAGCGCAATCCTATCTTCCCAACAGCCTCAAGGATCGAAAGTTTTACACCCCTTCAGATCAGGGATATGAAGCGGGGTTACAGGACCTGCTAGCCTGGCGGCGTGCCCAGCTGCAACAACTCACCGATGCTTCTCCCCCCCTGGACTGAACTGCGTTAAGCTGCAAAGGGCTCTGGAAAGCGTGTATGAGTATGATTCTGCATCTCAATGCCGAGGCCATTCGCCAGCTGGATCTCACCCCAGGTCAAACGCTTATGGAGCAACTCTTACAGAGTCCAGCGACTGCTGCCCAGCAGGTGCAATGCCACATCGACTATCCACGGGCCCTGGACGATCCACGGGAGCTGTCGGAGATCCCGGAAATCCGCTTGTGGTTTGTCCGCTTCGATGCTCATTACCCCTGGATGCCCTATTTCCTAGACTGGCGACAGGGAGAACTGGCTCGCTATGCTGCCATGCTGGTTCCCCATAAATTTCATCCCCAGGAAGGCATCGAGTACCACCCAGAAGCATTAGAAATTTTTCTCTATTCCAAGATCTTTGTCCTGATGCGCTGGATGAAGCAACACCAGGTGGGGGGGGTGGCAGATCTAAAAAATATGGCCCTGATTTTTGGCTATGAAATTGAAGATGGCTTTTTAGCACTGTGGGAGCAGGATCTGTGCCCTCCCTCCTGATTACAGGTACCCGCGATCCCAACCGCGCCGTGCTTTCCAATGCTGAGTTGCTGGCCCCCTGTCTGGTCGCCTATCTGCGTCGGCAAACTCGCCAGACTCTGAAGATCCTGACAGCACCAGCGGATCTGTCTTCTCTGAACTGGGAAGCGTTCTGGCAAAACTACATTTCACTACAACAGGCCCATCCGTGGGTGGCTGTAGTGTACCCAGGCAGTGCGGGTGACAGCATTGATACTCACCTGTCAGTGGCAGATTGGGCCCACGACTGGCGTCTACCCCTGCTCCTCACTCTTCCCCTGGAACCCTGGAGTGTGAGTCAGGCGGTCGCCTTCACAGCCCTGGTCCGGCAAGCGGGAGCAGCTCTGTTGGGGGTGGTTCTGGTGCAGGGCCAGGAGTCTCCGGCCAGCTCTCTCGATCTGATTGTGACTGCCATCCAATTGCGCTGCTCAGTTCCTGTGTTGGGGATGATTCCTTTAACCCGCCTGATCTCAGCCACCACCGATTCAGACCGCGCCGATCTAGGTGCTCAGTTGAACTGGCAAGTACTGGAATCCGTCAGTGCCATCCCATCAAATGGGCTTGGAGTTCGGTGAACCGTTGCCAGGCTGCCTCACGAGAAAGCTACAGTAGATAAGGATTCCTGCTGCCGTAAGATCAACAGCTGCGGGTTAATCCATGTCAGCTATTCTTTGGAGAAGCAGATGGACTGGCAGGCTGTACAGTCGACCTATTATTCCTCCGGGGGAGCTCCCTATCGCACCCCCCCTCCCGATCTGGCCTCACTGCTGCTGCAGGAGCGGATTGTGTATCTGGGCTTGCCCCTGGCAGAAGAGGCTAACGCCAATGTTACCAAGCTGATCATCGCTCAGCTCCTTTACCTGCAGTCTGAGGATCGGGAAAAACCGATTCGCATGTACATCAACTCCACGGGCACCTACAGCTACGACACAGCCGCCTTTGCCATCCTGGATACGATGAAGTACATCAAGCCCCCCGTCCACACCATCTGTATTGGGAGTGCTGTGGGCATGGCCGCGATGCTGCTGGGATCTGGAGCCAAGGGCTACCGCGCCAGTTTGCCCAACTCCACCATTGTTCTCCATCAACCCTATGGGGGAACACGGGGACAGGCCTCGGATATTGAGATCCGCACCAAAGAGGTACTCACCATTCGCAACATGATGCTGGAGCAGATATCTGAGGTTACCGCACAACCCCTGGATAAGCTCAAGCAAGACACCGAGCGTCTCTACTTCATGACCCCAGAAGCAGCCAAGGAGTATGGCCTGATCGACCAGGTCCTCTCCAGTAACAAACACCTACCCTCTGCCGTCGCCACCTCAAGCAACTGATAGCAACCCAAACAGGAGTCAATCCCATGCCTATTGGAGTTCCCAGAGTCCCCTACCGTCTCCCCGGTGAACCCTACAGCCAGTGGATCAGTCTGGATGATCGTCTTTACCAGGAACGGATTATCTTCATTGGCGAACCGATTGATGATGCCATGGCCAATACGGTGGTGGGGGTGATGCTCTACCTCAACTCCCAGGATCAGAAAAAAGACATCATCATGTACATCAATTCCCCAGGTGGATCAGTCACTGCTGGAATGGCCATTTACGACACCATGAACCATGTCAAGCCGGATATCGTCACCGTTTGTGTGGGGCAGGCTGCCTCGATGGGGGCGATTCTGCTGGCCGCTGGCACCAAAGGCAAACGCTTTGCCCTTCCTCACACCCGGATCATGATCCACCAGCCCTCAGGGGGAGTTCAGGGGCAGGCCAGGTGACATTGAGACTCCGCGCCCGGGAAACCCTGGACGGTAAACACAAACTCAACCAGATCCTGGCGGAAACCACCAGTCAGCCCCTAGAAAAAATCGAACGGGATGTGGAGCGTGACTTTTATCTCTCCGCCGAGGCAGCTCATGCCTATGGGATTGTGGATCGGGTGATCGAGGACCGTGCTGAAGCCATCGCCAGCTGATCTAACCACCTGCGGATCAGGTCCTACGGATAAATTTGCCAGTTTTCCTGGATCTGATCCCACCCTGAGGAGGTAGGTTTTCCCGCCCAGATGGCATGTTGTGTGTAGAACAGGTGTAGGGGTAAGGAGAGGAACCTTGCTTTCCTGGTTTAGGTTTTCAAATGGGTGGACCTATTTACAATCCCCGCCTCTCTAAGGTGAAATGGAAGTAAAATTTGTGGCCTGAAATGAGTAAAGATCTGTCTGTTCCCCAATCCTTCTCCTCCCGTCGCACGAACCGGGCCATTATCCCCAGTAACACCAGCATTTCTCCCTTTGGGAAGAAGCTTGTGGAGATGCAGCTTGCCACTAATGATCAGCTGCAGGAGGCTTATCAGATCCAGAAAGCAACGGGGAAAGCACTCTCCACCATCATTAAAGATCTTACGGGCCAAGATCTACCCATCGAGCTGGAACGGGCCTATAAGCGGCAACAGTTATTTGAATTAAAGGTCATCTACGGGGTTCCTTTCATCGACATGGATCTCCAACCCGTCGATCCCAAAGTTGTCGCCGAATTTATTGATGCCAACCTCCTGCCGCTCGACATCTGCAATAGCTATCAGTTGCTACCCATTACCCGTGGGGAGACCTCCCTTAAGGTCGCCATGGTCAAGCCGGACAATCTGCAAGCAATTGATGATTTAAACCGACGGCTGCGCCTGCAAGGGTTGAAGGTTGAGCGGGTGGTGTTTACGCGCTATGACTTTGACCAGCTCTTGGCCCGCTGTCTCGATATGCAGGCAGATGCACTGGCGATCAAAGCGGCCATTGAGCAAGAGCAACAACAAAAGGAAGACGAGGTTGTTGTCACCGGTAAAATTGACGACCTGGATCTGGACAGTATTGAAGAGGGAGTCGAGGATGCGGATTCGTCTGGATCGCTGGAAGACCAGATGCGTCATGCAGATGATGCTCCAGTGGTGAAGCTGGCCAACCAGATTCTGGTTAAGGCCCTGCAGGAGGGCACCTCCGACATTCACATCGAACCTCAAGAAGAAGAACTTCGGATTCGTTTCCGCAAAGACGGGGTCCTGCGGCAGTCGTTTGATAAGCTCCCCAAGAAGATCATTCCCGCCCTGACCGCCCGCTTTAAGATCATCTCTGATCTCAATATTGCTGAACGACGCATGCCTCAGGATGGCCGGATTCGCCGCATCTTCCAGGGTCGAAAGGTGGACTTCCGCGTCAGTACGCTCCCTTCCCGTTATGGAGAGAAAATCGTACTCCGGATCCTGGATAACTCTTCGACGCAGCTGGGCTTGGATAAGCTGATTACCGATCCCGAAACCCTCGACAGCTTCAAAGAGATTGTCAAACGCCCCTTTGGCCTGATTTTGGTGACAGGACCGACCGGATCCGGTAAGACCACCACCCTCTATTCGGCGCTGGCAGAAGTTAACGACCCTGGAATCAACATCAGTACCGCAGAGGACCCGATTGAATACACGCTGCCGGGCCTAACTCAGGTGCAGGTGATTCGGGAGAAGGGCATGGACTTTGCCAAGATCCTGCGGGCCTTTCTGCGTCAGGATCCGGATGTGATTCTTGTAGGTGAAACCCGTGACCTGGAAACCGCCAAAACTGCAATCGAAGCCTCCCTCACCGGTCACCTGGTGTTAACCACCCTGCACACGAACGATGCCCCTGGAGCCATTGCCCGATTGATGGAAATGGGCATTGAACCTCACATGGTCTCCAGCTCCCTGCTGGGGGTTCTGGCTCAGCGTCTGATGCGTAAAGTCTGCACTGAGTGCCGTATTCCCTACCACCCCACACAGGAAGAACTGGCCCGCTACGGTTTGATCAGCTCCGGCGATTCTGAACAGTTCACCTTCTACAAAGCCAACAAGCTGACGCCCAAGGATGTAGAGCACCATAAAGCTACCAACAAACCCCTCTGTCCCAAATGCAATGGGGTGGGGTACAAGGGCCGCGTCGGTGTCTATGAATCATGCGCATGAGCGATCAGATTGCCGATCTGATCAACAAAGAGGCTCCCACCGAGGTGATTAAGGAGGCAGCGGTGGAAGGGGGCATGAAAACTCTGCTCGCCTACAGCCTCATGCTGGTGAAACAGGGATACACCACTCTGGATGAGGTGGATCGAGTCACCCTCACCGACAAAGGTCTGGAGAGCGAACTTAAAGCGCGGGCTCGGGCCATGAATACCTGCCGAACCTGTGGAGCTGAACTGGCCATAGACTGGATGGATTGTCCCTACTGCCTAACTCCGAAATTCTAATCAAGGTGGGTTAGAATTCTGGGGCCAGTGAAGACTGAACCTTGCCATTGTTCCATAACCATTGCTTGCCAAAACTCTCTGAAGGGGATCAAAACCTATGGCTCTGATGATCGAAGACTTGATGGAAGCGGTTGTCCAGAAGGGCGGTTCAGATATTCATATCTCTGTGGGCTTGCCTCCCTATTTCCGTGTGGGGGGGCATCTGGAACCTACAGAGCATGAACCCCTGATGGCGGAAGAAGTCCAGAAGCTGATCTTCAGCATGCTGAATAACACCCAGCGCAAGCAGTTGGAGCAAACCTGGGAATTGGACTGTTCTTATGGGGTACGGGGCATTGGCCGTTTCCGGGTCAACGTTTATAAAGATCGGGGCACCTACGCCTGTGCCATGCGGGCGCTTTCCTCGGAAATCCCCAACATTGATAAACTCGGGATGCCGGATATCGTCAAAGAAATGGCGCGCATCCCTCGCGGCCTGATTCTGGTTACCGGTCCTACTGGTTCCGGGAAAACAACCACCCTGGCCTCCATGATTGATATGATCAACCGCGAGCGGGCAGAGCATATCCTCACGATTGAGGATCCGATTGAGTATGTGTACACTCCCATCAAAAGTATTATCCACCAGCGGCAATTGGGAGAAGACACCAAGAGTTTTGCCAATGCCCTGAAAGCGGCGATGCGGGAAGATCCTGACATCATCCTGATTGGTGAGTTGCGTGACCTGGAAACCATTCAGTTGGCGATTACAGCCTCTGAAACCGGTCACCTGGTCTTCGGTACCCTTCACACCAGCTCTGCAGCGCAAACCGTTGACCGTATGGTGGACGTCTTCCCGCCTGAACAACAGCAGCAGATCCGGGTGCAGCTGTCCAACTCCCTGCGGGCTGTATTTTCCCAGACCCTGGCTCCTCGCCATAACCCCCAACCAGGGCAATTCAGTCGGGTTCTGATCCAGGAGATCATGATTGTTACCCCGGCCATTTCCAACCTGATTCGGGAAGGGAAATCTGCTCAAATTTACTCGGCAATTCAGACGGGTGGCAAAATGGGCATGCAAACCCTGGAGCGTCGCCTGGCCGATCTCTTTGAAGATGGAGCCATCACCTTTGATATAGCCATGGGCAAGACCTCCCGTCCGGAAGAGCTGCAGCGACTGATTGGTACTGTTAGTCCCACGACAGCCACCACTCGCAAACCTGCGGTCGCCGCTCGCCGCTAAGGTTCTGTTGCCAGCCAGATGTGCTTGATCCGCCTATAGCACATTTGCAGATTTATGGTTAAGCTCAAGCTAGCAAGGCTCACCAGCATCTCCACGGCAGGTAAAGGGCTGGTGATTTCACTTTTCATTTGTTTGTCTGTGAAGTCTGATAGTCCAGGCCATAAGAGGATGAGGTCATGCCGCAGTTTAAGGTAAAAGGGTTACAAGCGGGTCAGCCGGTACGCAAGACTGTAGCAGCCGCTACGCTGGCTGAGGCACGCACACAACTCCGTCAACAGGGTATTTTTGCCAAACCTGAAGATATTCAAGAGGTGAAAGGACTGATATCGCTTGACAGCCTATCCCTGGGAGGATTGACTGATCTGTTGTTAGGGGGGATTGACACCCGAGATAAAGCCGTGTTTTCACGGCAATTTGCTGCCCTGATTAACGCAGGCGTTTCCATGGTTCGCTCTCTCACGATTATGTCCGAGCAGACCACCAACCCGAAGCTAAAGAAATATCTAAAGGTGATCAAGTCAGATGTCGAGGCTGGGAAAAACCTCTCTGACTCGATCCGACCCTTCCCCGATGCTTTTGATGGCCTCTACTGCAGTATGGTCCAGGCTGGAGAAGTGGGTGGTGTGCTGGATGAATGTCTGAACCGGCTTGCCAAATTACTAGAGGATGTGGATCGCTTAGCCAAGCAGATCAAATCTGCTCTCACCTATCCTGTCGTAGTTTGCATTTTGGCTGTCGGTATCTTCCTAGGGATGGTGATTTTCATCCTTCCTACCTTTGAGGGGGTCTATGCAGAACTAGGGGGGCAGTTGCCTGCTTTTACCCAGTTTTTCATGAATATTAGTAAGTTCTTACGGACTCCAGCCTACAGTTTGGGGACCATTTTCTTTGTTTTAATGATCGGGTTTGCCTATGCCCGCTTCTATTCCACCCCCACAGGCAAGCTAACTATTGACAGCATCTCCCTCAAGACCCCGGTATTTGGAGATCTGATTCAAAAGTCCTCGGTTGCCCGCTTCTGTCGTACCTTTGGGGCTCTCACCCGCTCGGGTGTTCCCGTTTTAACGTCTCTGGAAATCTGCCGTGACACCGCAGGTAATACGGTGATCTCAAACGCAGTTGATGCCTCCCGCCAATCCATTTCCGAAGGGGGACAGATTTCTCCAGCTATTGATCGTGCCAAAGTCTTCCCGATTATGGCTGTCCAGATGATTGCCGTCGGAGAGGAAACGGGTGAACTGGATGCCATGCTCATGAAGGTAGCTGACTTCTATGAACTGGAGGTAGAAGAAGCGGTGAAAGCCCTCACCAGTTTGATGGAACCGGTGCTGATTGTTATTCTTGGGGGCATGGTCGGATGCATTATCGTCGCCATGTATCTGCCCATGTTCAAGATCTTTGAGCTTGTCCAGGCCTAAAAGTTAGGGCGTCATCCCCAGGACAGGTCATTCTCTCAGCGCTAGACTCAAGGGGCTGATCCGCGATTCAAAGGAACCCTATGTGGAAGCGGTGGATGGTACTGCTCTTTGTGCTCTTGGGCATGGGGGCAGTTGTGATTCTTTCTGAACCTCCCACGGGCTCATTGCAGGGGCAGATCCAGCTTCCCACCCAAGGAGAATGGCCCGACACCCAGGTGATCGCTGCCGGATCGGTGGTGAGAGGGGTGGTTGTGGGTCCGGATGGCCATTACCATCTGCGCGGCTTACCCACAGGCAAGTACAGTATCCGTGTCCAGGCCCCAGGCTATGAAACTGCCACCATCCAGCCCTCAGCCCAGGTGCGAGAAGGGCAGTCTTTGAACCTGGATCCGGTGGAGTTGCGACGGCTGCCTCCTGCCCTCAGCATGTATGGGACCAGCCAGGTGTTTACCACCCAGGAAACGCCTCAGGTGAATATTCGCACCTCGGGTCTGGCCCGTCTGGACTTGCAACTGGATCCGCTCAATTTGCAGGATTACCTGGGCACTTCCGATCTCAGGGATCTTGCCGATCCTTATGGTTACCGTCTTCCTGAAACCCAGCCCCCTTTATCTGCCCCTGTAAGAAAGTGGACCCAGGCATTACCTGCTCCCAGTGAGGATGGCTGGATTGCCATGACCCTACCCATCCCTGGCGAGTTGCCTCCCGGGAGTTACCGACTCATGGCCACCGGGACCGGATTGGATCAGACCCCATTGACCTCTTCCTACTGGTTTACAGTTACAGATCTGGGCTGGTTCTGAAACAGACGGCAGAAGAACTGCTGATCCAGGCGGTGGATCTCAGCCAGCAAATCCCTGTAGAGGCCGTGTCACTCCAGCTGTTTGATGCAGAACAGTGGGAGCAGCCCCCCCTCCAGGCACAGACGGATGCTCAGGGACTGGCTCGCATCACACTCCCGACCGAGCAGCAGCAAAGTGGACAGTGGACCCTCTACGCCCAAACCGCTGATCAGGAATTTGAAGCTCTAACCAGCAGTTATGTCTACGGTTCTAGTCAGCAGTACCGCATTTATACTTATACAGATCGGCCGCTTTACCGACCTGGACAAACCGTTTATTTTCGCAGCATCCTCCGGCAACAGCCTCCAGGTGAAAATTACCGCACTCCTCCTCCTGATCTGCCTGTTTACGTTCGCATCAAGACTCCAAAGGGGGATGTTCTCGAGGATCAGCAACTCGCGACCAGTAGTTTCGGCACTGTGCACGGCAGTTTCAGCCTGCCAGAGGCAACCGATCTGGGTTCATTTGAGTTGGAAATCATCCTGCCTGACGGCTCCACCGACTACAGTTTTGTTTCCGTCGAGGAATATCGCAAACCCGAGTTTGATGTGACGGTAACCCCAGACCACGAATGGATCCGACAGGGAGAATCGACCCACGTTAATATCTCTGCCGAATATCTCTTTGGAGGCCCGGTGGCCGAGGCTGAGGTGCACTACATCGTCTACCGCAGCCCTGACTGGAGCTACCGCTACCGTGTCTTACCCCCTTCTCCAGAGGAAGCTTTCTTTCAGTCGGATCTGCAACGGGAGCAGTACGGCTACTACGGTGGCTATGGGGATGTGATCGCCGAGGGAGATGCCTTCACAGATTCAGGGGGTGTGGCCCAAATTCGCCTGGATCAGGTGCTGGAAGATTATACCTGGGGAGAAGCAGACCGTTATTTTGGCGAGCCTCCGGTCCAGGAGTTACGAATTGAGGCTCAGGTCACTGACATTAGCCGCCGCTCCGTCACCCGAGATGGCCGTCTGCGAGTCACCCAAAGTGATCTGGCGCTGTTTGTTGAGGGGGATCAATGGATTGCTCGGCCTGGTGAAGCAGCCTCTTACAAGCTACGAGCCTTCGGCTATGATCAGGAGCCGCGTTCTCTCTCTGGTTCTCTGAGTCTGGAAGAATGGGACTGGAATCGCGAGAAACGGTCTTACCGACGCATTCGTACGGTGCTGACCCAACCCTTTGAGGTGGATACGGGAGAAGGTGAGATTGCTTTGCGCCTTCCTTCCGATCTGACGACAGGAGATTACCGCATCAATGTGAGGGCCCGGGATGGCCATGGTCAGGTGGTTGAAGATACCACCCATCTCTGGATCAGCAACCCCAGGGATCCAGCGACTCATTGGAGTGGAGAACGGTCGGCAATTGAAGTGATAGCGGATCAGCAGGTCTATCGGATTGGGGATACTGCACAGCTGGTAATCACCTCTCCGGTGCCAGATGCCTATGCGCTGCTGACAGTGGAGGGAAACGCGCTTTATCAGGCGGAGGTTCGCCAGTTTTCCGGTCAGTTACTGACGGTGGATTTACCGATCCAGGCCATCTACCAACCTAATGTCTATTTCTCCGTATCCGTAGTGGGATCTCAACGCCAGCTTTATCAGGGGGAAACGGTGATTCGGGTGTCCCCTCTGGATCAGTTCCTGACTGTGGAGCTGGAGAGTGATCGGGAGCGTTATCAGCCTGGGGAAACAGCCCTGGTGACTGTCCGCACCAAAGATGCTCAGGGGAACCCTGTCTCTGCAGAAGTCAGTCTGGGTGTAGTGGATGAAGGGATCTACATCCTGCGCCCCGATAGCACGCCCGACATTCGTCGCTATTTCTTTCAGCGGCGCTACAACCGTGTCAACACCAGTACCTCTTTCCCCCAACAGTATCCCGGAGGACAGGACAAACTGGCCAACCAGCTGCGACAGGATTTTCGCGATACCGCCGCCTGGTTCCCTGCCGTGACTACCGATCCGTCGGGAGAGGCTGACGTGGAGGTGCGACTTCCTGATAATCTCACGACCTGGAGGCTGACTGCCCGCGCCATTACCGCTGATACCCAGGTGGGATCCACACAAACAACGCTAACGGTCACGAAAGATCTCCTGGTAAGACTGGCAACTCCCCGCTTTTTCACCACAGGGGATCAACTGCGGCTAACAGCAGTGATCCAGAACCAAACAGCTCAGCCCCAAGAGGTTAATGTCCAGCTGGAGGTTCCCTCAGCTCTGATTCCAGAAACTGCACTGACACAGCGGATCCAGGTCCCCCCCCAAGGTGCCCGCCGAGTGGAATGGCCTACCCAGGTGAAGTCTGCTGGACGGATCAATGTCCGTGTTTGGGCTGAGGCCGGGGATCTGAAGGATGGGATGCAGTTAACCTTGCCGATTCAGGCCTATGGCAGTCGTTTCCGCTGGCAGGATCAAGGGCAATTCACGAGTGAGCAGAACTCAACTCAGACACTATCCTTAACCCTACCGGACACGATTGTCCCTGGATCGCTGCAGGGTCATATCCAACTAGCGGTCCATCCGGCAGCCGATCTACTGGGGGCATTAGACTATCTGGTGCAATTTCCCTATGGGTGTACGGAACAAACCCTGAGCCGGATCCTACCCACACTGGCGGTAGTCGAGGCCGCGGCGCGATTAGACCTGACTCTGCAGTCTGAAACTCTGGCACGGTTGCCCCAGATCATGAAGGATGGATTTACCCAACTGCAACGGCAACAAAATCAGAATGGAAGTTGGGGCTGGTGGCGATTTGATCAGGGAAATCCATTTCTGACCAGCTATGTATTAATGGGGTATCACCGCGCCCATGCCGCCAACTTTGCGATTGATCTCAGCTCAGAAGATCGGGGCCTCCAATACCTGGAAGAGCAGATCAGTCAGGGATCTCTGGATCCTGACACCCTCATGTTTGGGGAGTATGCCCTGAGTCTTTTTGGACAGGGGAATCTGAATCCGGTGCAGTCGACGCTGCCAGAAGAACTGTCCACCTGGGGGTTGGCCTATCGGACTTTGGCGTTGCTGCGGCTGGGGGATCGGCAGGCAGCCCAGATCTCGTTAGATGCAGCCATGAAGAGGGTGACGGTGGACAAATCCTACCACTGGGTGCAAAAGGCAGATGGAAGTGTGAACAGCACCAGAGGTCAATGGCAGCGGTTTACCTATGATGCGGCAGAAGTTGCTGCTCCGCTATTGGAGGCTGCCACGGCATTACAGGATCCCCGTGCTGAGGCGATTGCAGAATGGATCCTGGGTCACCGGGGTAGCCAGCGCTGGTTAACCACGAAAGCTACTGCAGATGCCATCGTCGGACTGACAACCTACTACGCAGCCACGGCTACTCAGAATCCTCTGCCGCAGGAGGTGTGGGTACGGAATCTCACCACAGGTGCAGTGCTGGGTCGCTGGGTACCTTCTTCCACAGAGCTGCAACGGCAGATCAGTCTGTCGCCGATGGACCTCAATACTGAGCTTCTCCAACCGGGGGAGCAAATGCTGCAGATCGAAACCCAAGGACCTGGCACCCTCTACTACAGTCTCAGTCTGGAAGCGTTTCGCCCCGTGCAGGCTGGTGAGCAGGTTGGGGGAGAGGATCAGGGGTTTCAGGTGGAGCGCCAATACTATACACTGACACCGCGAGAACAGGGAGATGGCACGCTGATCTATGAAGAGCAAGAGTTGCGAGGGGCGGCGCGAGCAGGTGAAACATTATTAGGTCGAGTCAAGGTTACCGCTGCTCGGGACAGCAATTACGTCATGATCGAGGAGCCGCTTCCCAGTGGGGCCGAAATCACCTCACAGGATCCACAACAATTGACAGGGCGGACTTCTCGTTCAGACTACTGGTGGAACTGGTTCTGGACGCACCAGACGATTCGCGATGATCGGATTACCTTTTCATCACCGATCTGCCCCAGGGCGAACATGAATTTGTTTATCTATTTCGTCCCGAGATCCCAGGGGAGTTTCGCATTCCTCCCGCACATGCCGAAGAGATGTATAGTCCTACAGAAATGTATGGGCAAAGCTTCAGTCAGACTCTAGGTGTGGTCGATCCTAGTGATCGGTGAGCTTATAGATCCCCCGATCCTGAATTCTCCTCAGGTTGTCCAGGCAGAGATCAGTAGGCGCGATCTTCTACCCACAGTTGCACCAGGGCTGGATTGCCGCTGCCATCGACTTTCACCTCCGCCAGGGCTTCCCCATTCTGCTGGCGCATGTCGGCTTCCAGTGCATCCCCAATCTCTTCAGGAATGTAGTACTCACTCAAGCCAATCTGGAGAGTGTCGTAGCGCCAGTGACCTTTGATCACCTGTTGTTGAGGCGGTAGGTTTTGAGGATAGTGATCATAAATGGCCACCGCTTGCCAGGGGGATCGTGCACCTGATCCGGAGGTTTCGATCACCAGATACAACTCAGTTCCTGCCTGGCGAAAGTCTTCGGACCAGCCTGGCAGAGATTCCAGTTGATCGAAGCGAGTTATGACATAGCCTAAAGTTACGTAGCGACCCCGCAGAACATCATAGGGATCCACAGGAGCAGTCTGAAGATAAACGGTGGTGCCTGTTGCTAGGGTATAGGGCATTTTGGGCGGGAATACTGATCACAATCAAAGCCTGAGCTACCAGTGGGAGCAAGCATCTCCACCCGGTGATCTTTTGAGGAGAAGCTTGTTTGGGTTGCAGATCGATAGATATTGTTGTTGGTTGAGACATAAAAACTCCCTTTGCATCCATTTAGAACTAACTTTGAGCACGGCTAAGTGTGCGTTCCCGTTCAAACCGTAACCCGGCCAGGATCACGCCTGTTCCACAACAGATCAGGACTACAGAGCGAATAAGCAGACCCGTTTCATACTCAAAAAAGCGGGTTAAAATTTGCAGGGTTAAGGCCAGTAGACCTAACCAGAACCGCCAGCGTTGTCCTTGGTGTAATCCCTGCCAGGAAATTGCTGCTGCCAGAGCAAAGTAAGCTAAATTGATCAGAACTAGCACAAGCCCAAATAAATGACCTAAACTCAATGCCAGAGACAAACAAAGGGCTGAGATCCCTACCATTATATCTGTGGTCATCATGTTTAAAGACTGTAACTGGAAGCAGCGAAAATGATTCACTGCCAGGACGATCACGAGGATCAATAAAGCAATAATGGTCAAACGGTTGGGATCTAACATCAAGAGATTTTTCCAGATCAATGTTTTTTCTGCTGGATTAACAAAGGGGTTGTAGATCCCCTGAAAACCCCAGACAAACAGGATCCCCAACAAGCTCAGCAGAGCCAGAAACTGGCCCGTGGGATGAAACTCCAGACCTGCATCTTCCTCCTTCGATTGAGGGGGGGGAGACAAGCGTAGCTGCAGGCGAAACCAGGGTAACATCCGCTGATGCCATAAGCTCCAGTACCAGAGGCAGAGAATTCCTAGTAGAGAGGTAAGACCTAAAGCATAGATTTGAACCTGATCTTGGACGCGGTAGGAGCCCTCCACCGTCTGCCAGATCCCCCAGGCCAGAATAGGCATTGAGGACAACCAACAGATCCCTACACAAGCAATTAACCAGCGAGAACGGCACCAGTAAGCCAGCGGCAGTAGCAGCAGCACCATAAACCAGGGTCCGACAGCGGGTGAGTACAGCCAGATCTCAGCCCCAGCGTAGGCAATGTTCGTAAAATAGCCGATCATCCAGAGAAGGATCCCCAGAATCGCACTGGGGGTATGCCGTATCCCATAAGCCATGCCCAGCACCCCCAAACTCCAGGCCATAAACAGTCCCGAGGGAGGTCCACTTACCTGCACCCACTGGGCCATCAAACCGATGGCAGCCCCCATGGCCAGTTCCCCCACCAACAGGAACACGGATCCCAGCCGGGGTTTGTGGCCGACACGCCAGAGGCGAAATCCCTGCACCTGTAACCCGATCATCAACCCCAGACTGATCAGGGCCCGCAAGCTGCGAGGGATCAGGGTCCAGTTGGCCGCAATAAACGAAATGATGCCCAGCCCAATCAGGACCGCCCCAATGGAGAGCAAGACCGTGGCAAAACGATTGGAGGCGGAGGAGTGGAGATCCTCTAGATCGTAGTACTGGCGAAGATTTTCCCGCTGGGGTGAATCGATTAATCCTTCTAAAACCCAGGTATCCAGGATCTGTGCGAGCTGGCGGCGAAATCGATCATCGGCCATGGCTCTCTCCCAAATGTGATGATATCCAGTCTGGCGAAGCTGCAAGAGATGAGGTCAGATCATGTACCAGTTCTGCAAGCGTCCTCTATCGATAAGGTTTTGGGCTAAAACCTAACCAGTCATAAGGTTAAGGTATGCCCCGCATTCTGCAACCCGATCAGACTTACACCTTCCGCCAATACTTTAATCTACCTGGTCCGTGGTCACACAACCTTCCTGGTTGTCGAAGCTGAAAATGATGATCTTTCCCGTGGCTTTACTTAACTGGCGGCGGAACTGATTGCTCTGCAGCAGTAGTCGGAGGATGATCACGCCGTTCTTTATGGCTCGGTCACCACGGGTGATGTTTGGAATCTGGGACAACTTTATCCAGCAGAAAACCGAATTGTTCGTGATCTCAACCTCTATCGCATCCCTGCTGATCTTGAGGATCTGATGCGCATGTTAGTGGCTATCCTTATAGACTAGCTCTCTGGATTTTGGCCGCGTTATAGTCAGCTAAGGTATTCAGATCCGCGTGCACCCAGGGACTATTGATCTTGACCCTCTGGATCCTGGAGGGGTGATTGTTGAGCACCTGTCGAATCCCGAATTGTACTTCGGTAATGCTATGAAGATCACTCTGGAACTGAGCACCAAAGATCACAGGATGTCCAGTTTGATCTGCGTAAACAGGAACGGTGATCGATTCGGCCCGATTGGCATGGGCTTTCAGGAGGTGTGCATAGACCCAGGAGGGGCGAGGCTGATCCACCGCAGAGATCACCAGGAAATTCCAACTGGAGGGCAGGGCCTGTAATCCCATGAGCAGAGAGCTGACCTTGCCAGTGCTGGCAGCAGGATTCACCAGCAGCTGACAGTGGAGGAGAGGCTGGATCTCAGCAACATTGTGGCTGCCCACAACCACGATCGGTTCAACCTGCAACTGTTGCCACTGCCGAATCTGAAAGCTGAGGAGGGTCTGCCCTTCTCCCCAGGGGAGTAATGCTTTACAACATCCCATGCGTGTGGAATATCCTGCCGCCAGGATCAATGCATATCCCTTATTCATAGCGTTGGAAAAGCTGGGGTTCGAGTTGAGTTACATGGCGTGCAGATGGGCCCTGACGGCGTACTTGGATCAGTTCTGCCGTAATACTGATGGCAATTTCTGCCGGAGTGAGAGCCCCCAGATCTAATCCAATCGGGGCATGAATTCTGGACAACTGCTCCTTGGTCAAGCCTTGCTGCAGCAGGATCTGAAAGACAGAGTGGATGCGACGGTGACTGCCGATCATGCCCAGATAATTGAGGGACTGGGGGAGCAGCAGACGTAGAGCTTCCAGATCATGCAGGTAACTACGAGTTACCAGTGCTACAAAAAGCGGAGAAGAAGGGAGGAGTTGAGGTAGTGCTTCGGCAATGGGGGCAACGAAACGGGTCATCTCAGGAAACCGGGTCGCTGAGTTTCCAATCGGCTCGCTCATCCAGAATCGAAATCTTGAATCCTACCATTGCAGCCATCTGCGCCAG
>JAAUUJ010000058.1 GCA_012030715.1 Synechococcaceae cyanobacterium SM2_3_1
AAACACCTACTAAAGTTTGGGATTTTGACCCTGAGGAAGGTCTGACTGTGGCTTCACAGCCTTTCTGTCTAATGATCAATCTAGAATAAGTAAACTATTCGAGGTGCCCTCTAGTTGATCGACCGTATCCTGTTTTGAGGTTGTTGACGAGCTTGCTAACCTCCAATGTAAATTTGAGAAGCCGCCGATATAAAGCTCCAAGTAATTAGCGGTGGGAGTTGTCACACCTGGTTCATAATCAATAAAGGAGGTAATACATGGAAAAGCGCAGCACATGGAGAATCTTTCGAGATCTGGGGGTTAAGGTTGGTCTGTCAGCTGTGCTAATGGTCGCTGGAGTTCACTTTGCTCGCTCACGCAGCTACATCAATGGCATCGCCGGATTGGTTGGAAGCGTCGTTGGTCTGACTCGCATTCGCCCTGGACAAGTGATGATGGATCTTGGCCGGGGAGCAGATCAAGAAAAAAACTATGAGGCTGCAGAGGCCTATTTTGCCCAGGCGATCCAGTGGAATGGACCCGTTGATGTCTATAGTATGTTGATCCTCTATTTCCAGAGCAAGTGAAATCATTATCTGAATTAGTGATTGGGGACTGAGTGGCATTGGAGCGATGAGTTATTGCATTAATCCTACCTGTCACCAGCCTCAAAATCAGAAAGACAGCCTGATCTGCCAGAGTTGTAGATCGGAGATCCTGCTCGATAAGCGCTTTCGGGCCCTAAAACGGATTGGGCATGGGGGGTTTGGCCGTACATTTTTAGCTGTGGATGAGGATCAAAAGGCGAAGACTTTTTGCGTCATTAAGCAGTTTTTTCTTAAAGGATTGGATCCTGATCACTCCAATAAGTATCGAGAGAAAGCCTCAGAACTCTTTCAGCAGGAAGCTCAACGACTAGAGGAGTTAAGTCAACACACCCAAATCCCCACCCTATTAGCTTATGTTGAGCAAAAAGGTCAGCAGTACCTGGTTCAGGAATATATTGAAGGGATGAATCTGGCGGAAGAGTTAACGATCCAGGGGCCATTTTCAGAAGCAAAGATCCAGCAACTCTTACAGAACTTGCTGCCAGTCCTGCATTTCATCCATAGCTACCAGATTATCCATCGCGATATTAAGCCAAGCAATATTATTCGACGTCGAGGCCAGCAACAACTGGTTTTAGTGGATTTTGGCGCTGCTCGTACCCTGACCGATACAGCGTTGGATCGTACCGGCACCATTATTGGGACAGCAGAGTACACGGCTCCAGAACAGGTGCGCGGAAAAGCTGTTTTTGCCAGTGATCTCTACAGCTTGGGTGTCACCTGCCTGCATTTGATGACCTGTATGTCGCCTTTCGAATTATTTGATGATGGGGATGGTGTCTGGATCTGGCGAGATTATCTCCCGGAAGGCAAGGTTAATCCAACTTTAGGGCAGGTTTTGGATCAATTAATCCAGTCCACCACCCGCAGGCGTTATGCTACGGCTTACGAAGCCCTCAAAGTCTTAAATCCACTGCAAGCTCGTTTCCTGCAGCTTTCGATTGGTGGATCTCCTGATCTGTTTAAGGAATCAACACCTCTCCGGCTGCCAGATTCTCCGCAGGCTCTTGCTCCAGTATTACCGCAATGGATCTGCCGCCATAGTTTTCAGCAGCCTGGTGCTGTAACGGCTCTCGCCTTCAGTCCCTCAGAAAATTACGCCATCAGTGGGGGGCCGGACGGTGTGATCCGGATCCTGGATGTAAAAACGGGTCAACAGATACGGGAATTAACCGGACATCAGGATAAAATCTCGGCCCTCAGTTTTAGTTCCGGAGGACAGTATGTGGTGAGTACCAGCCATGATCGAGTGGCGACGGTCTGGGACATTGACTCGGGGCAACCCATCATTGCTTTTGCAGATCATCGGCGTGGCATCAATGCTGCTCTGATCCATCCTGATGAAGCGAGAGTGATCACAGGAGGTGCAGATGAACTGATCAAGATTTGGGAGCTCCAGACCGGGCGGGTGATTCAGGAACTCAAGGGTCATGCGGGTCCGATCCGTTGTCTTACGCTAAGTCCAGATACTCAACTCTTAGCCAGTGGCAGCGAGGATGCCTCGATTCGGCTCTGGGATCTGACTACGGGGCAACTGTGTCACTCTGTGGCCGCGTTTTATCCTATTTTTTCGGTAGCCATCAGTTCCGATCAGTCTTCCCTGGCTGGAGGCGGATATGATAACTCGGTGAAGGTTTGGGATCTGGCCACAGGTCTACTGAACTGCATCTATACCGATCATGCCAATTGGGTAACCAGTGTCGATATCAGCCCGGATAGTCAGATCTTAGTGAGTGGCAGTGACGACTACACGATTAAATTACGTCATTTGCCAACTCGGAGGCTCTTTGCGGTGCTGATGGAGCATTCAGGCCGCATTACTCATGTGCAATTCAGCCGCAGCGGTTTGCAGTTGATCTCAGGATGTACTGATGGCTGGATCAAAGTTTGGCAAAAGGTTTTTGTCTACCCTTCTTAAATGAAATGCCAATTTACTGCTTCCCATACTGGCTGGACTGCTGGATCAGCTTGGCGACCAATCCGGTCCATCCGGTCTGATGACTGGCCCCAACCCCGGACCCATGATCGCCGTGGAAATATTCGTAGAAAAGAATATAGTTCTGCCAGTGGGGATCTTGCTGGAAGATCTCAATCTCGCCATAAACGGGTCGGTGTCCTTGGGCATTTTGCTCAAAGGTGCGGATCAGACGTTGTTCTAGATTCAGAGCCACCTGCCAGAGGGACTGTTGATCCCCGGATCCAGTTGGGCATTCCACCTGAAAGTGATCTCCTAAATAATGGTGGAATTTCTGTAGCGACTCAATCAGCAAATAATTCACAGGAAACCACACAGGACCCCGCCAGTTGGAGTTGCCGCCAAACAATCCGGTGCTAGACTCAGCCGGTTCATAGTCCACGCGGTACTCATGCCCATTGACCTGGAAGCGATAGGGATGATCCAGGTGAAAACGGGACAGGGCTCGAATGCCATAATCCCCCAGGAACTCAGTTTCATCCAGCATTTTCTCCAGGATCCGGCTCAACTTATCGGGGCGGACAATGGCCAGGAGCCTGCGCTTGCCTACGCCTTCCTCTACGAAAGAGGCCACGTTGTGGCATAGATCCGGGCGATTCGCCTCGAACCACTCCAGCCGTTCTTTGAAGGCAGGTAAACGATCCAGCAGTTCGGGCTCCAGGGTTTCCACCGCGTAGAGAGGGATCAGGCCCACCATCGATCTCACCTTCAACTTCACCCGCTCTTGATTGGGTAGATGCAAAACATCGTAAAAGAAGCCATCCGCTACATCCCAGAGTTCTGTTTTGCCCCCACCAATGTGATTCATGGCATCGGCGATGTAGATGAAATGCTCAAAAAACTTGGTGGCCATATCTTCATAAACAGGATTCTCTTGAGCCAGCTCCAGGGCAATGGTGAGCATGTTCAGGCAGTACATGGCCATCCAGCTGGTGCCGTCGGACTGTTCGATGTAGCCACCCGTGGGTAAAGGGGCACTGCGATCAAAGACCCCAATATTATCCAAACCGAGAAATCCCCCTTCAAAGACATTGTTGCCTTCGGCATCTTTGCGGTTCACCCACCAGGTAAAGTTGAGCAACAGCTTTTGAAACACCCGCTCCAGGAACCGCCGATCCCCCTGACCTGTCAGCTTCTCCTCGATCTTGTACACTCGCCAGGCTCCCCAGGCATGGACAGGCGGGTTGACATCGCCAAAAGCCCACTCGTACGCAGGGATCTGTCCGTTGGGGTGCATATACCATTCCCTCGTCATGATATCCAGCTGGTACTTGGCAAACTCTGGATCCACCATCGCCAGAGGAATGCAGTGAAAGGCCAGATCCCAGGCGGCAAACCAGGGGTACTCCCACTTGTCGGGCATGGAAAGAATGTCGTCGCTATCCAGGTGCGGCCACTGGCGGTTGCGCCCATTCTTGCGGCTCTCTGGAGGAATAGGATTGACTGGATCTCCCTCCAGCCAGCGGCTGATCTCATATCGGTAGTACTGTTTACTCCAGAGCAACCCGGCGAAGGCCTGACGTTGAATATTGCGCCGATCCTCGCTCATGGAGAAAGGAGTCACTTTTTGATAAAACTCATCTGCCTCACGGATCCGTGCCTGCAGGATGGAGTCAAAGTCAGCATGAAATGGGTCCGCTAGCTGTGCTTGTGTAGAAAACCTGAGTTTAAGGGTGCCGGATGCTCCCGACTTGAGCTCCAGGATGTATTGAGCTGCGCATTTTGTCCCCCGCTGCTCTGGATTGACGGCATCCATCTGCCCCTGGATCACATAGTCATGGATTGCATCTTTGACAAAAGGAGCAGGGTTATCCACCCCAAACAGCCGCTGGAGATTGCTCTCGTTCTCTGTAAACAATAGGGGGACTTCGGATGGGGGCGCAGGATGTTCACAATAGAGCCAGAAAGATCCGATCTGCGGATGCTGGACTGAGATCACGGAGTAACCTGAGGCTTGGCGATCCAGCTGCAGAAGTGGCTTCTCCTCGCCATCTCCCCAGGACCAGGTGTTGCGGAACCAGAGATGGGGGAGGACCTGCAGCGTTTTTGTCTCTGGACCTCGATTAGTGACTGTGATCTGGATCAGAATTTCTTCGGGAGCGGCTTTGGCATACTCCACCGTGAGATCAAAATAGCGTCCCTCCTGAAAGATGCCAGTATCGAGGAGTTCAAATTCCTGGGCCTGGCGTCCCCGCTGCTGGTTTTCGTCCACCAGTTGTTGATAGGGATATTCCGCCTGAGGATACTTGTACAGGCCTTTGAGATAGGAGTGGGTGGGAGTGCTATCCAGATAAAAGTAATACTCCTTCACATCTTCGCCGTGATTTCCCTGGCCGCCCGTGAGACCAAATAGGCGTTCCTTCAAGATCGGATCGACACCATTCCAGAGGGCCAGGCTCAAACATACCCGCTGTTTTTCATCACAGATGCCCAGCAGACCATCCTCCCCCCAGCGGTAGGCCCGCGAACGCGCCTGATCATGAGAAAAATAATCCCAGGCTTCACCATTAGCACTGTAATCTTCCCGCACGGTGCCCCACTGCCGTTCACTCAGATACGGTCCCCACTTTTTCCAGGGACTGCTGCCCGTTTTGGTTTCCTGAAGTCGTTGATGCTCAGCGGTCATGATCTCCTCCTAAAAGTAAACGAGTGCGCACTGAACAAAGTCAGGCAAATTCTAAATTAGAGATTTGAGAATTCAATTATATTCAACGAGTGGTCTTCATCGATCTGCTTGAAATATGATGGACTCAATCAATTGAACTGTTAGGCAAGGAGGCGATGACAGGTGCTCACAGCCTCATCCAGAAAGGTTTTCAGGCCGATCTGATTGGTTTTCAAGCTCAGATCTCCAATTTCGGATCCGGTCAATACGGCTGCCACCCATCCTTCGGTATGCCAGTGACCCGAAGATAATGTCGGTACCTGATCAGTGACAGGATAAGGCCAGGGGGAAACATACCAGTAGGGCTGATCATAGCTGCCATCGCCTGGAGACAGCCCCACCCCAATGGTTTGGGCATCTTCACCCCTGCCAGAGAGGGTGATCAGGGTGGCCATGTCAAAGTGATGCGGCCAGATGAAGATCGGGGAAGCTCCTGTCTCCGTTTGCACAATAGGTTGCAGTAGCGGTTGGGTGTGGGCATAGTAGGCGGCCAGAGTGCGTCGTGCATCCTCATCTTCCACAGTAAACACAGCACCATGGGCCAGGGGATGATCGGGAAAGTCCTCGGGATAGTCCAGAAACCTGATGGGATCCTTATCCACGCCCAGTTTGGCCAGTTCCATTGTGTGCCACTCAAGAGCGGCGGCCATGGTCATGCCATTCAGCGGCAGCGTTGCCAGCGGTTGCAGTTGCTGATTCAAAATCAAACTGGTGAGGGAGACTGGCTCCAGGGCCAAAGCAAAGGGTGGATCCCCTGCAAGCCGTTGGCCGATAAACCCTGAGATTTGCGGGTTCCAGTGGATCGTCACCTGACTGCCATCCGGCTGGGGAGTGGCCAGAGCCATATTCGTTGCTGCCATGAATTGAATGGCGTAGTGCAGTTGCACACGACCCTGGGTGAGTTGGGTTGCCTCTTTCATCTCTTCTCCTAAAGCATGTGTTGGATCAGGTGATCGCCCACACGAAGGGCGTTGGCAATGATGGTCAGGGTGGGATTGACAGCTCCACTGGAGCAGAAGAAACTTCCATCCACCACGTACAGGTTATCGATGTCATGGGTGCGGCAATTCAGATCCAGAACGGAAGTAGCAGGATCTTCACCAAACTTACAGGTGCCCACCTGGTGCCCCACTCCATCCAGAGGCAGCTTCCCTGTGAAGTAGGTTTTGGCTCCACCTTTGACGAAGTAGGTGTTGTGGCTATGAACCTGCTCGGCACACTCCATCGACTTCAAAATCTCGATCCAGCGCTGTTCCAGGCGGTCATAGGGTTCGGCATTGTTCTCTCGATAATCGAGAATGATCTTGTCTCCATCCACGCGGATCTGATTCCTGGGATCGGGTAAGTCCTCAACTGTCAGCCACCAGTCAATGGAATAAGTAGCCACCGCTTCAGGCGTGAGGGGAACGTAGGCAGCAGCATTGCCCTCCAGCATGTCTTTGTTCACTTTGCCCAGGGTCTGGATCTGGCCCAACGGGTAGTCGTAGCCCGGTTCACCCCAGTAAAAGTCGTTAATCGAGAGAGTCTTTTGAAACTTAGTGAAATTCGGTTCCCGACTGACACCGATCACGGAGCCGAGCACATGTTTCATAAAATTGCGGCCCACCAGACCGGAGCGATTTGCCAGTCCCTGCGGGTGCTGATCATTGCTAGAACGTAATAATAGTGCCGCTGAATTTACAGCTCCACAGGCGATCACAACAATGTCTCCAGAATACTGCTGGCGAGCTCCATTGACGTCCACCTCTACTGAGGTGATCTGCCGCCCTGAAGCACTGGTGTGAAGTTTTACAACCCTGGCTTCTGTAATCAGAGTGACCTGATCCTGGTTCATCGCCGGACGAATGGCCGTCACCTCTGCATCGGACTTGGCCTGCACCAGACAGGGGAAACCATCACAGGTATTGCAGCGAATGCACTCGCTCAGATAGCGTTGCGCTTCATTCAAATGAATGCCTACTGGAGTGTAGTAGGGATGCAGTCCTTTTCTTTTGAGGGTGTCTGCGATCTCCTGCATGCGGGGTTCATGGCTGACCGGAGGGTAAAAGTAATCCTGACTGCGAGGGGGCTCGGTTGGATCATCTCCCTGCTTGCCATGCACCTGGTAAAGTTCCTCAGCCTGAGTGTAGTAGGGTTCAAAATCTTTGTATTTCAGGGGCCAGGCTGGAGAGATTCCGTCTTTGTGGGTGTATTCTTCAAAATCTTTTTCCCGCAGCCGAAACAGCGCTGCACCGTAAACTTTGGTGTTGCCGCCTACGAAGTAGCTCATGCCGGGGTGAAGTTCCTGACCTTCACGGTCATACCAGATCTCTGCGTTGTGGTAGCGGTTGGTATTGAAGACGGTGTTGGTGTCCCAGTTTTCTTTTTCCCGTGGGAGAAAAGGTCCCCGCTCCAGCACCAGGATCCGTTTACCTGTGCTAGCTAGTTTGTAGGCCAGAGTTCCGCCTCCAGCACCAGTGCCGATAATCATCACGTCGTAATGGGTTGCCATAGATCCTCTTATCGGGTGATCAATCTTTGCATTGCGATCTGGAGTCATCACAGCAACAGATGCTGCAAATGCAGGGGGTCTCAGTGTTGGGGCAGAGCTGCTTACCGCCCCCACATAAAAGCTTTTTCGGATCCCGCCGTGTTCCTCGCAAATAGACCTCCACCGCCAGGATCATGGCCCCTGGAGGCGCGCTGAAATAGATCCAGAAGGCTGTGGTTAGAGACAATCAGAACCGTCATCATCAATGTAAATGCCAGCAGGATCTCGGTCATCAGTGCTGCGATCTGCCCTCCTAACCCAGAGAGCCCAGGAGAGGAAGGCGCGTACAGCAGAGTCGCAACGGTGATCTACCTCGATGATCTGAGCGGTGGTGATGGCCGGAACGCGGAGGCCAGTATCGGTGAGAAAGTAGATAGATCTCGCTCCTCAGGCTCTCTATTGTTCCTGGTAATTCCAGGTGAGTCCCCCATCCACAAAGAAGGTGCTACCCGTGATATAACTGGCCTCATCCGATGCCAAAAATGCCACCAGTCCCGCAACATCCTCAGGCTTTCCCAGCCGTCCGAGAGGGATATTCTTCAGGACCGCATTCAGCTTTTCAGGATTATTAATCAGATCGGTATTAATCGGGGTTTCAATGGCCCCCGGCGCAACATTGTTCACCGTGATCCCATAGGGCGCCAGCTCAATAGCTAGATTACGCGCCATCATTTTTAATCCCCCTTTACTGGCACAGTAGGCGGTGAAGTTAGGAAACGGTAATTCTTCGTGAACGGAACTGATATTGATAATGTTGCCTGGATGCTTGGTTTCGATCAGGTGCTTCACCACAGCTTGGGTTGTAAAAAAAACACCCTTGAGATTTACGTTCAGAACCGCATCATATTCCTTCTCACTGACCTCCCAGAAGGGAGCATGCTTCTCAATGCCAGCATTATTCACCAGAATATCGATCTTGCCAAAACGCTCAATGCTTTCGGACACCAGACGCTGAATATCCTCCAGAACACTTACATCGGCCTGCACTGAGATCCCACGTTCTTCTTCACAAAAACCTGCCGCGGCATGACACTCCCCACCAGCATCCTGGACCAGTTTCACCGTCTCTTCAGCGCCTTCGGGGTGGGATCGGTAATTGATCACCACCTGGGCACCAGCCTCAGCTAGACGAATCGCAATCGCCTGACCAATTCCCTGACTACTGCCCGTAACCAGAGCAACTTTTCCATCCAGACGCATCTCAATCCTCCGTTGGTTGAAGGTGTGACAGCTCTCACGTCATCCCTATGAGCCTAGATTACATCGGCTTCAGATAAAGAATCGCTTGCCGCCACACTAATGTTTCTTTTCCCGATGCGTCCACCAGGCAAATACATTCCGGATCCTGCCACCTGATCTGTCCGGAGACGACGTCCGCAGAGATTAATTTGATCTCAACCGGAGTTTTATTCTGGATCATTTTCTGGATGCGGCGAAAGCCAGGCAGTCCTGTATTCAGCTCCATCGCCAACCTTACCCCTACGATCCAATCGCAGGCAAGTATACAGCAGGATCTCCAATTAGGGCCAATAGACTAGGAGAATCATGAAGGGGATACTTCAGCTGGACTTCTGTGGAAACAGTTCGCCTATAATGGGTCAGCCTCTTTGGGAAGTTGAGTGTGTCATCGGTGCGCAGACGAATTCCCCGATCCTCAAGTCGTATCAGGTACGACTACGATAGAGACTATCGCGGCTATCAAGAACTAACTCCTGTAAAGCCCACGCCTCCTTCCTTACTGGGATATGTGGGTAATTTCTTCATGGCCACCCTGCTGCTGGGAACGACCGCTACGGCGGCTGGACTGGTGGGGTTAGCGATCAGTTTTCGTAATCTTCCTGATGTCTATCTCCTGCGTCACTATGTCCCTGTGGCCACCACCCATATCTATGATGTGGATGGGGAATTGATCGCCAGTCTGCACGGAGAGGCCAACCGTGAGGTCATTGCTTTACAAGAGGTCTCGCCAGACATGAAGCGGGCACTTCTGGCCACCGAAGACAGCCACTTTTATACCCACCAGGGCATCAATCCCGTCCGGATCGGTCGAGCCATTCTCGGCAGCATTGAGGGAGGACTGGGATCGGCTGGGGGAGGATCCACCCTAACCATGCAGCTGGTGAAGAACCTCTTCCTGCGTCCAGAGCGAACCATCAGCCGCAAGGTAGCCGAAGCTGTTCTGGCTGTGCGGATCGAGCAGGTGTTCAGCAAAGATGAGATTTTCCAGATGTACCTGAATCAGGTGTACTGGGGGCATAATCTTTACGGAATTGAAACCGCCGCTAAGAGCTACTTCAACAAATCTGCGGCCCAACTTAATCTTGCCGAGTCGGCCATGCTGGCCGGGATTCTACCCGCACCTGAGACCTTCAGTCCCTTTCGCAGTATGGAGGCTGCTAAACGGCGACAGAGGATTGTGCTTGACAGGCTGGTGGAACTGGAATGGATCACCCCTGAAGCAGCCGAGGCTGCCGCTAATCAAGAGTTAAAGCTTGGTCAGATCACCTCATTTCGCAGCGATGCGCCTGCTGTAACAGATGCGATTGAAGCTGAACTCAAACGTCGCTACGGAGATGAAGCCCTCTTGCGAGGGGGCCTGCGGGTGCAAACCAGCATTGATATGGATCTGCAACGCCGCGCCCAGCAGATCGTTAACGAAGGTGTGGCTCAACTGGCTACCTATAATCGCAATGCCACCCAGATGGCTTTGGCGGCAGTTGATCCGCGTACCGGGTTTGTTCAGGCTCTGGTCGGGGGAGTCAATGCCCAACGGGGTCAGTTCAACCGTGGCACCCAGGCATTTCGCCAAACCGGATCCACCTTCAAGCCTTTTGTGTACTACACAGCTCTGGCCAGTGGCTACTTCAACTCAGGGACCACCCTGGTGGACACTCCAGTTACCTATCCCGACTCCCCGCGCCCATATTCCCCTCGCAACTACGATAACTCCTTCTACGGTCCTCTCTCTTTTGCTCGGGCGCTGCAGTTGTCCCGCAATGTGCCGACTGTGAAACTGGCCAACGATGTCGGGATCAAAAATGTGATCGCCGATACTCAGGCCATGGGCATCACAGCAACCATGTATCCCAACCTATCCACTGCTCTGGGATCGGCAAGTATTACCCCCCTGGAGATGGCCACAGCTTATGCCGCTTTCGCCAATGGCGGGTTTCGAGTCGAACCTGAATTGCTCCTGCAGGTGGTGGATCGCAATGGCCAGATTTTGCACCAGGCGGATCCGAAACCGATTCAGGCCCTCGATCCGTGGGCTACGGCAACCTTAAATGAGATTTTGCAGGGAGTGGTCACCGCTGGAACGGGCACCGCTGCCCGCCTGGATGATGGCCGTCCCGTGGCTGGCAAGACAGGTACCACCTCAGATTTTCGCGATGCCTGGTTTATCGGTTACGTCCCCCAGCTTTCCACCGCCATCTGGATCGGGAACGACAACAACAGTCCCATGGCTTATGGCACGGCGGGCGGAGGGTATGTGGCCCCCACCTGGAAACGCTTTATGACCGAAGCCCTGAAAGAGGTTCCACCTCAACCTTTCCTTCCTGCCAGTCAATTTCCTCCTCCTGTACCTCGGTAATTCTCACGGTTGAACCTCGATCGCGTTATTGGATCTGGCTAGAATAGAGGGCCTGATCTCAAGTACATATCCCGTGACTGAGGCTCCTCTTACCTTTTTAGGACTGCAAGAAACTGATCTGGCGACGGCGAACGCTGTCCTGCTCCCTGTGCCCTACGAAGCCACCACCTCTTATGGAAAAGGGACGGCAGCAGCTCCTGCGGCTTTGCTCCAGGCCTCGGCCTATGTGGAGCTTTACGATGAAGTGCGAGATTGTCAGCCTGCGGTTAGAGGGGGGGGGCACACTCAAGTTTCAGGAGAAGATTCTCTGCTGGAATCTCAGTACTGGACGGCATCGGCAGTCACTTTCCCCGCCCCCTTTGAACCTGCAATGACCGCCATCTATGAACGAGCAGTGGAGCTAGTCCGTCCGGGGCGTCTTCTCTGTGCCATTGGGGGCGAACATTCAATTACAGCACCTTTGGTGGCAGCCCACCTGCACCCCTACCCCGATCTGCACATCCTGCAAATTGATGCCCATGCCGATCTGCGAGACAGTTATGAGGGATCCCCGCTTTCCCATGCCTCTGCCATGGCCCGCGTTGTCGATCAGGTGGACAACCGGCTCACTCAGGTGGGTATTCGCTCCATCTGTGCCGAGGATCGGCAGGCCATTCATAGCCGCAGATTGCCCACCTTTTATGCCCATAGCCTCCAGGCTAAACCGACTCAGGACTGGATCACAGAGGTGATTGCCACGCTGGGACCACAGGTCTATCTGACCGTGGATGTGGATGGTCTGGATCCAGCAGTCGTTCCTTCAACAGGGACCCCTGAGCCCGGTGGCCTGAGCTGGTGGGATACAGTTGAGCTGATCCGGCGATTGGGAGCAGAACGGCAGATTGTGGGGGCCGATGTTGTGGAACTTGCGGTTACGGGCGAACGGGAAGCAGATCGGCGCAGTGCCTTTACCGTGGCTAAACTCACCTACCAGATCCTGGCTGCAGCTCTTCCTCGATCCCTTTAGGGCGCTGGAAACGGCAGATTCGTTTATAATCCGTTAATGATCAGTGCGGCTAACGAGCAGGGTGAAGAAATCATCCGTAGGGTTGTCCATCCTGCCCATAGCATGAGCTCTGGCGATCTAAACGCAAGCCTTGATCAGAATCTGAGAGGAATCCATGAATTCAGTGGCAATGTTTGTAAGCAAATTCAAAGCAGCACTTGTGAGTGTGGTACTGGTGGCAGGACTGTTCTGCCTGGCTGCATTTCCGGCAGCAGCAGCAACGGTCTCGGTCAAAATGGGCGCTGATAACGGGGCATTGAAATTTGTCCCCAGCGAAGTAACCGTTCAACAGGGAGATACCGTTGAGTGGGTTAACAACAAGGTTTTCCCCCACAATATTGTGTTTGATAAGGTTCCCGGTGGAGATGCAGCTCTGGCGGCCAAGCTGTCCCACAAGCAACTGATGACTCGCCCTGGTCAGAGCGTGGAAAGTGTATTTGCTGATCTGCCCACTGGTGAATACTCCTACTACTGCACCCCTCACCGTGGAGCGGGCATGGTGGGCAAAGTGATCGTGGAAGGGTAAAGTTCCTTTGATTTGGTTCACCAGGTTCAGTGAACAGCCTAATTTCTTGCTTCGGTCCTCTCTCTTGAGGGGACTTTTTTGTTTACTGATATCCGGCGGCCTGCAAAGAAAACAGATGCGCATACTGTCCCCCCTGATCCAGCAGTTGCTCGTGAGTTCCTTTTTCCACAATTTCTCCATGCTCAAGGACAACAATGGTGTCGGCCATACGCACAGTTGAAAAGCGGTGGGAAATCAGGATCGCCATTTGATCCTGGGTCAGCGCTTGTACTCGGTCAAAGATCTGCACCTCGGCTTCTGCATCCATAGCCGCTGTGGGTTCATCCAGAACCAGGATATCCGCCTGTTGACGCATAAAGGCGCGGGAGAGGGCAATCTTCTGCCATTGTCCCCCAGACAGCTCCATCCCCTGGCGGAACCACTTGCCCAGTTGCGTGTGAAATCCATCTGCCATGTGTTGAATAAAGGGGTAGGCCATTCCCTTTTCTGCGGCCAGCTGCCATTGCTCTTCATTGCTGAGTTGATCAACATCTCCAACACCGATGTTTTCACCCACCGTAAACTGATAACGCACAAAGTTCTGGAAGATGATCCCCATACGGCGATGCAGGATCTCCAGATCCCACTCCTGCAGGTCCAGACCGTCTAGTAGGATCCGACCAGTGTCGGGAGGGTACATTCTGGCCAGCAAATTGATCAGGGTGGTTTTGCCCGATCCGTTCTTCCCCACCAGTGCCAGTTTGTCTCCCGGTTTTAAGTGCAGGGTGAGATTTTTCAAGGCTGGGGTAGGATTGCCCGGATAGGTGAAGGTTACCTGTTCCAAGCGAATACCATCGCCAGGGGTGGGTCCAGCCGTTGCCTTGCCCACCGCTAAAGGGATCTCCTGCTCTAGAAACTCGTACAGGTTACTGAGATAAAGAGTGTCCTCGTACAGGGTCCCCAGGGTGCTGAGAAGGGCCGCCAGAGTGGTTTGTCCCTGCCGAAAAACGGTAAGGTACATGGTCATGTCTCCCAGGGTAATGCGGCGGGCAATCGTATCCACCACGATCCAGCCGTAGGCAAAATAAAAGGCCAGGGTGCTTAACAGTCCCAGCCCATAGCTCCATCCGCCGCGCTGCAGAGTCAGTTGCTGACCCTCCCGGTAAAGACGCTGAAAGATATCTCGATAGCGCTCCAGGAGAGTAGGACCCAGCTGGTAAAGTTTCACCTCCCGAGCAAAATCCTCGCGCGCGATCAGGGTTTCCAGGTAGATCTGCTGGCGAGTTTCAGGGGCACGACGGCGAAACAGGCGAAAGGCTTCCCCGGCAAAGCGAGTCTCGGCAATAAACACGGGCAGAGCCGCCAGGATCAGGATCAGCACAGCTCCGCGAGAAAATTGCAGCAGCAGTCCGCCAAAGGTGAGAAGCGAGAGGAGATTTTGGGCAGTGGTAAAGGTGCCCATGACCAGGGCTGAGGGACGCGTGGAGGCCTCCTGTCGGGCCCGAGTCATTTTGTCGTAAAACTCAGAGTCTTCAAAGTGGGCCAGATCCAGGGTCAGGGCCTTTTCCAGGATCAGCACATTCACCCGTTGTCCCAGCAGCACCCGCAACAGCGACTGACAGACACTTTTCCCCTGTTGCACTCCCGCCAGCAGGATCACCAACCCTGCTTCCAGCCCCACATAGCCCAGAGCCAGCCGCTGATCCGCTCCTGCTTCAGTCCCAATGGCCAGCACGACTGCATCCACAATCAACTTGCCCACATAGGCAACCGCTGCTGGTAAGACTCCTCCTATCAGAGAAAGACTGACCAGAACAAGGGTAAGGATCCTGCTCGTGATCCAGACCAGGCGCAGCGCACGAGGAAGATAGCGCAAGACAATGAGAGAGTCCTGCCAGTTGTAGGAAATAGGGGATCGCACTGAGTTAGACGCGACGAACTCGCTCTTTGCGGGAACCGATGTGGAAACGCACGATCTGGGCGCGGTAATTCTCGGATCCCTGGCTGTGGCGATAAACCTGAATTGCGGTGGAACGACCAGAGGGCAGGGCAGGTAACACCCCTTCCGACTCAGTGTCAATGGCAATAAAAAACTGCAGGCGGGTCAAAAGTTCTAGTTTTGACAGATGAGGGGCTGCTTCTGGTACCAGGGATCCTACCGAGATTTGCATCCGTGGTTGCTGGTTAATCCAGGACTGGATCGTGGGGACCACATTCTGAAAGGCTGAAGACCAGTTCACCTGCTCGGGCGACTTGATCAACAACTTGAGGCCAACTAGAGGATTGAGGCCATAGGTGAGAAGGACACTGGGCATGACACTCTTTACAGCAGAAAGCCAGAGGACATATTTCTTAGCCTTTACTCTAGCATCACTGCCCTGAGGTCGGCTGCGGAAGCAGGCAAGATCCAGCGGCTCTAGGCCTGAGGCACCGACTGCATCTGGATCCAGTCTTTGGGGTGTTGCAGAACATCGTAGAGCTTGGCTTCCCAGGTTTGAGGCTCAGGTTCAAACCCGTATTCCCAGCGCACCAGAGGCGGCAAAGACATCAGGATCGATTCGGTTCGCCCTTTGGTCTGCAGGCCAAAAATAGTGCCGCGATCGTAGACCAGATTGAATTCTACGTAACGCCCGCGACGGTAGAGCTGAAACTGCCGCTCTCGTTCTCCCCAGGGCATGGGCTGACGCTGTTCCACAATCGGGACATAGGCGGGGAGGAAAGCCTGGCCACAGGACTGCGCGAAGGCAAACAGATCGTCCCAGCTGCGTTCACCCACCTGCTTTTGCAACGAAGAATCCCCGGGGAGATCTGTCAATTCAGGGTCTCCGGCAGGGCGATACAGGAGACCGGGTCGCTGATCCTGGTAGTCAAAGAAAATGCCTCCGACCCCCCGAGCTTCTCCGCGATGCGGCAGGAAAAAGTATTCATCACACCAGAGCTTAAACACGGGATAGTACTGAGGATGAAAGGGATCACAGGCCGCCTGCAGGGTCTGGTGAAAATGCACAGCGTCCGCTTCGAAGAGGTAGTAGGGGGTGAGATCAATCCCGCCACCGAACCACCAGACGGGACCCGCTTCAAAGTAGCGATAATTAAGGTGCACCGTGGGCACATAGGGGTTACGCGGATGCAGCACCATGGAGGTGCCCGTGGCATAGAAGTCATGCCCTTCCGCTTCCGGTCGCTGCTTCAGGATCGAGGGGGGCAGATGCGATCCAAACACCTCAGAAAAGTTGACCCCTCCCTGCTCAAACACCCCCCCTTCACGGATTACACGGGAGCGTCCACCCCCACCCCCAGGGCGATCCCAGGCATCCTCTTGAAAATTGGAACCGCCATCCACACTCTCCAGGCGATCACAGATCTGATCCTGAAGCTGTTTCATGAACTGGCTCACCTGCTCACGACTGCTGGCAGGGGGGGGAGAGGAGGACGATGCGGTCATAGGAGCTGTGCAGAGATAACAATCAATTGGCTGCTGAGATCTTACGTGGGAATAGGCTCCAGGGGACGGAGGCGGGCCCATTTGTTACGTTCTTCTACAAAACTTTGGCAGCCCACCACATCCCATTCCATCTCTGTGCCCCCGTTGCGGATGTTGACATTGATCTGGGGTTCCAGAGGCTCAAAATCGGGGCTAAGGGTGAGGTGAGGTTGTTGATGCTGGGCTTCCACGGCATGGTAGGTGGTGCAGTGATCAACGTAATGGCAGTGAATGCAGATGCACATGGCATACCACTGAGTTCTTTGTTTGTTGATCTATAGCGGATCTGCACCCGTATTGCCCACATCCCCCCAGCCGATAGGCACGAGTGCGGGTGGTGATGCTGCCCAGAATCCAATACCAGATAGCCTTGATCATGTTCATTTCTGCAATATCCAGGGGCCTGATCAATAATCAAAACCATGATCCTGAGAGTACCGCTGAAAAAAACGCTGCCACTCGTTCCCAGGCAGGCTCAGCCACTTCAAATGTACACTCCACATGGGAGAGATCATCGTCGTCTACAAAGAAAAACCTGGTGGCATGAGGGGTGACCTGAATTTCTCCCTCCTCGTCCCGAAGATAAATGAGGTTGATGCGATTGCTAAAACTGCGGCCTCGTTCCACTGCCTGCAACTTTTCAAACTTCAGGACGACTACCCATGTGCCGGAAGACTTTTTCTGCCCAATCCGGAAGGAGCTGATCTTCTCTTCCAACCCCTCAATAAGCTGGACTGATGTTGTCAAAACGTTCTCCCATGCCAGTTTTAATCTACCTCTACTGATTCTCTCGCCAAGAACAGCTGGGGCACATGGATCATCTGCAAATCTTGACAGAACCTCAGTGCTGGTGATCTCGCTCCAGATCATGAATCACCTTCTCCAGATACCAGTCTTCCTCGTGCCCTGGATAGGTAAGGCGCACCTGTGTCAGCAGGCGTTCTGCCAGATCCCAGTCCCCATGCACCAGCGTCTGCAGTCTTTGTTGCAGGGAGGTTACTCTATCCGAGGCCTGATGACTGTGGGACCATGCATTGACTTTCACTTCCCCCTCCGCGATCAGATCATCCACCACCGCCTGAGCTTGTTCCCCCCACTCCTGCAACAGTTGTGAGGCTTGCTCAAAAATGACAGTGCCGCTGCCCACCATGAGATACAGAGTTTTGCGAGCCAGGGTTTCCAGTTCGTTCATGGGGGATCGTCCAGAGGATGAGAGGGGCGAGAGCGCCTTTAGTGTAGCGCCCTTGCGGAAATGAAATCTATGGTCAGATTTATAAGCAGGGGCTTAAGTTTTCCTGGAGGAATCAAACTGGGGAACAGGGATCGTTTACCCTAAAAAAAGTTTTGAGGTAAGCCCGTGGATACCGTCATCGACTGGATTACAGCCCACGAAATTCTCGACTCCCGCGGTCGCCCTACCCTGGAGGCCCTGGTGGGCCTGGAAAATGGCGCAACCGGATTGGCCCAGGTGCCCAGTGGGGCTTCAACAGGTAGCTTTGAGGCCCATGAACTGCGGGATGGTGATCCCCAACGCTATGGGGGGAAGGGGGTGCTGACAGCGGTGCGCCACGTGGAGGAGGTGATCCAGCCAGAATTGGTGGGGATGGATGCCCTGGAACAGGCGGAAATCGATCACAGCCTGATTGAACTGGACAGCACCCCAAACAAAGAGCGTCTGGGAGCCAATGCCATTCTGGCGGTTTCCCTGGCCACAGCCAAAGCAGCCGCGAATGCCCTGGGTTTACCCCTCTACCGTTATCTGGGAGGACCCTTTGCCACGATTCTGCCTGTGCCCCTGATGAACGTGCTGAATGGCGGCGCCCACGCGGATAACAATGTAGATATCCAGGAATTTATGATCGTGCCTGTGGGAGCTCCTACTTTCCGAGAGGCGCTGCGCTACGGAGCCGAGGTGTTTGCCATTCTCAAAAAGGTGCTGCATCAGCAGGGCTTAACCACCAGTGTTGGGGATGAAGGCGGGTTTGCCCCGAATCTGGAGTCTAATGCTGCGGCCCTGGACCTGATCATCAAGGCTATCGAAGAGGCGGGTTACAAGCCTGGAGAAGACATTGCCCTGGCGCTGGATGTGGCGGCAACCGAGTTTCACAAGCAAGGCCACTACACATTTGAGGGCAAGTCACGCCCCGCTGGGGAGATGATCGACTACTACGAAGAGTTGCTGAATCGTTATCCTATCGTTTCGATTGAAGATGGCCTCAATGAAGAGGATTGGGAGGGATGGCAGAGTCTACAGTCCCGTCTGGGTCAGCGAGTCCAACTGGTGGGGGACGATCTGTTTGTTACCAATATCTCACGGCTGGAAAAAGGGATTGAGCTGGGGGCCGCCAACGCGATCTTGATCAAGCTGAACCAGATTGGCACGCTCACGGAAACAGTATCTGCGATCCAGATGGCGACGGGGGCAGGGTTTGGTTCTATCGTCAGTCACCGTTCTGGTGAGACTGAGGACACCACCATTGCTGATCTTGCCGTTGCGACTCGGGCGGGACAGATCAAGACCGGATCTCTCTGCCGCAGCGAACGCATTGCCAAATACAACCAACTTTTGCGGATCGAAGATGAGCTGGGAGAAACCGCTCTCTACGGGAGTGCAATGCTGACTCGTTTCTCAAGTTGAGATTAGCTGGAATGTCAAAAAAGGGGATCCCCACACCTGAGGATCCCTTGACTACTTATACCGGCAAGCTTCATGTATGCCAACTTCAGGCTAGCCAGACTTAACCCCTTCGAATGTGTTGTTCAATACATTGCTTGCGGCTGGAGGCACCTGAGTTTTAACACATGGGGGGGTTATGCCTCCGGCAGGCTCCGCCATCGATGCCCCGAAAATCGACACCCTATCTAACAGGAATACATCATCCCTTCCAGTCAACGGATCTGAGATCAAACTGCCGAAAATTGGAGCCATGCCCATTCACCTGCATCGACCCATTCCAGAAGGATTTGAGGTCAAGCAAGTTCGGGTCGTCTTCAAAGCGTCGGGTTGGAAACGGGGAGTCTACTTTGCCAAGGTTGACCCCAATGGCACAAGTCAAACTTGCCCTGATTGTGGAGCGCACACTGGTAAAAAGAAACTGAGTGAACGAGTGCATCATTGCGATCAATGTGGATATGTAACTGATCAAGATGTTGCGGCTGCTCAAGTCGTGGAACAGCGAGGACTTGTAGCCGTTGGACAGACGGTGATCCTGCCTGTGGAGGATGGTTGCCTGGGAACCCCGATGAAGCAGGAAGCCTCAAGAGCGATCTTGGGAATCCACTACCGTACCCGCTAGGGTCGATGTCTGGAGGATGTCACAAGAACGCCACAAACTGCTGTAGGGTAGAGCAGGCGTGGTCAGGATGATTTTGTGCAGGCTAACCCCTCCTATCCCCTGGTAGTAGTAAAAATTGGCACCTCTAGCCTGACAGATACACAAGGGGTGGGGCTGAGGCTTTCGATCTTGGGCCCCCTGGTGGAAATTCTCACACAACTCCGGCAGCAGGGATATCGGATTATCCTGGTGTCCTCCGGTGCAGTCGGGGTGGGATGCACTGTGCTTGGATTGCACCAGAGACCGAGCACGATCGCTGAAAAGCAGGCGGTGGCCGCTGTTGGGCAGGGACGGTTAATGCGCCTCTACGATGATCTATTCTCGGCTTTAGAGCAACCCGTGGCCCAGGTGCTGCTGACTCGTTCCGACATGGTGGATCGGGTGCGTTATGTCAATGCTCGCCACACGCTGGAACAACTCCTGGAAATGGGAGTGATCCCGATTGTGAATGAGAATGATACGGTGGCAGTGGAAGAATTGCGCTTTGGTGACAACGATTCCCTCTCGGCTCTGGTGGCTAGCATGGTCCAGGCGCAGTGGTTGATCATGCTCACGGATGTAGATCGACTCTACTCTTCAGATCCGAATCGCGATCCCCTGGCTCAACCGATTGAACGCGTGCCCGCGGGCTCCCCTGATCGTAGAAGCAGGCAGTGATGGTAAGAGTGGCTGGGGAACCGGAGGCATGGCCACTAAACTGGGGGCGGCGCAAATTGCCACGGCAGCCGGGTCACCGTGGTGATCACCAGCAGTAAAGCCCCTGACGCTTTGCCTAAGATTCTGGCGGGAGAACCCATTGGCACCCGTTTTGATCCAGAACCCGAACCTGCCCGAGCCCGAAAACGCTGGATTGCCTACGGTCTGATTCCGGAGGGCACCCTGGTGTTGGATGACGGAGCAGTCAGAGCGGTATGTGAACAGGGACGGTCCCTTTTGCCAGCGGGGATCCTGGAAGTGAAGGGTCATTTTGAGGTGGGGGGCCGCCGTCAATCTCTGCGATCATGCGGGGCTCGATCTGGCCAGAGGGTTGGTCAACTATTCTTCCCAAGAAATCCAGCAATTGAAGGGCAAGAAAACAGCCGAAATTGAAGTTACCATCGGCTACCAGGGATCGGACACCATCGTTCATCGCGATAATCTAGCCCTGTTGGACACGGCCAAAGTTGAAAATGTTGCCCTCTAGGACGGAATGGTGTTGCCTTGCCTGGACTCGTGGCGAGACGAGATCTGATCTCAGGGCCCCTTGAATCTCAGGAACGCTTTTGCCCAGATTTTTCTAAAACTGGGTTAGCCTGGATGGACATACCCCTTGCGCTTTTTCCCAGACGTGATAAATGTAACAGGGAATCAAACGGATGCTCCCCGAGCAATGCATCATTACCCACGGTAAGGCTTATGCAAGATCCCTCTCTGGAGCTCAAACATACTCTGGCGGAGTTATTGGAAACCTACGGACCTGAAGTTGTTTTTGCAGCCTTTTCAGAGATTGCCTGGGGATATAGTCAGGTGGGCTTAACGGACGCTGGCCAGTGGCGCCGCATTTTTATCGCGCTTCAGGATGTCCTGATTGCCAGTCGTCAGGGGTCGCAGGGCTGGACTCATCCCAAGCTGTCGCTTCAGGATCGTCAAACCTAGAGTTCAACGCGCCTCTACAGGCACATAGGGAATGTTATGGTCTCCGATATACATCTGAGTGGGGCGGAAGATCCGGTTGTCTCCCAGCTGCTCTCGCCAATGGGCCAGCCAACCTGAAGCCCGTGATATGGCAAACACTGGGGTAAACAGATCCTCGGGGATACCGAGCTTGGCGTAAACCAGGCCAGAATAAAAGTCAACGTTGGGGTAGATGCCCCGATCCCCTAATAATTCTGCACAGACTTTCTCCACTTCCAGGGCAATGTCATACATTTTGTCGTGGCCATAGTGTTCGAAGAGTTCTTCTGCCAGTTTTGCAAAATCGTGGCTCGCGGATCCTTGAGTTTGTAAACTCGGTGTCCCATACCCATGATCCGCTGCTTGCGCGCCAGCTTGTCTTCAATGTAGGGCTTGACATTCTCTACGCTGCCAATCTCCCTCAACATAAGCAGCACCAGCTCATTTGCCCCTCCATGCAGTTGTCCCGAGAGGGTGCCCACGGCAGACGCAATCGCACTGAAAGGGTTAGCCAGCGTTGAAGCACTCACCAGCAATGCAAAGGTGGAGGCATTCACAGTATGTTCCGCATGCAGGATCAAACAGATGTCAAAAATGCGAGCAGCTCGAGGGTCGGGTTCTCTGCCAGAGAGCATATAGAGAAAATTTGCACCGTAACCAAGGTCAGCGCGAGGAGGAATTGGATCATCCCCCTGTCGCATCTGGTGAAATGTGGCCACTACAATGGGAAGCTTGGCTAGAAGGCGAGTGATCGTGCCAAAGACATGTTCGTCGTTATAGTCCTGAATCGGGTAAAACAACCCCAGTCCAGCCACACAGGTTTGTAGGGCATCCATGGGATGACAGGTGGGGGGAAAAGACTTGATCATGTCGCAAATGCGGTACTTGATGCGACTGTAATGGCGGATCGCTTCCGTAAAATGATCCAATTGAGCCTGGGTAGGGAGATGTCCAAAAGCAAGGAGATAGGACGTCTCCAAAAAATGGCTGTGTTCCGTCAGCTGCTCAATCGGGATTCCTCGATACTCCAGCAGACCTACCTGCCCATCGATGTAACTGATGTTGGATTGAGTTGCGGGGATGCCTTCCAGACCTGGTTTGTATTCGCCGTCTGCCATAGTGGAGTTCAGAGTAAATCCATCATATTGTAGGGGACAGATCTCCCTCCTGTCGCTTCGCCTCCTATTCTTGCAATGCAAGTTGTTCCAGCCGCCTACCCTGACCATCATGATCAGGATTCTAGACCCGGGGTGGGCATCTCCCAGATGAGTTCCACATGCGTCCAGCCCTCAGACGTACGCTGACGGTGCCAGGATCCCTGGGGTAAGTATTGAGCAATCGTGTTCATGGCCTTGGTCCCATACCCGCCTCCAGGTTTGGGCTGGTGCTCGTAACCATCATTGATGATCGCAAGACGGCAGCGGCCATCTGACTGCGTCAGGCAGACCTCAACAAAAGTGGCCGTGCCCTTTGGGGGTTGGACGTGACCGATCACATTCGCCATCGCTTCTCGAAAAAAACGCAGAACATCCTCCCGTTGATCCAGCCATTCACTGGTGTTCAGCTCCTGCAAGGGTTGCAGCTGCCTCTGAACGGGAAGCGTCAGGGTGCCACTGGCTATCAAATGCTCGAGATAGGTGGCAATGCCCTGGTGGAGTCCCTCCCGCAATCCTGGAGAGAGTTCTAGCTTACTGGCCAGCACCCGCACATCATTGAGCTGGTTACGAATCCCCTGGCCAATGTGCTCCAGCTGGACCAGCACCCGATCATAGCTGCCTGGATTAAGGGGAATACTCTCCTGTTGCTGCCACTGCAAAGTTTCTACTGTGTCCATGACCAGTTTTAACTCCTGTAATTCCTGATCATGGATATCGGTGGCCACCCGGTAAAGCAATTTACGAGCCTGATCCACGGCTGCCTCCTGCTCCACCCGCCGCAATCGTTCCAGTTCTACCTGTTGGGCCATCAATCGATCACGGTTGTGCAGTAACACCAGGGTCAGGTAAACGCTAATGGCCGTCAGACTGCAGGTCAGCACAGGCAAGGTCAGCGGCCAAATCCATCTCCACAAGAGTAACTGAGCCACTGCCCACCCCCCATAGAGCAAGAGGCCCCCTCCCAGAGTCATCATGATCCAGCGCCAAGACTGCACCTGTGTTCTTCGAACTAAATAAAGACCGGTCCCGATCCCCACCAGCTCCACCAGCAGGATAACCAGAGGCATGGGTAAGGAATGATAGAACTGCCCCAGGATCATGCTGGAGAGAATTTGCCCCTGCAGAGCCACCGCTGAGATCTGCTCTCCTGTGGCCAATCGCACCGGAAAGATCTCGGGATTGCCATCCACAAACCCCACCAGCACCACTTTGTTGCGCAACGGAGCCAGCTGTTCTGGATCCACCTCCCCCAGACAGGGATTATGAGTGCGAGGAGGGCACACCTGTTCAATCGGGATCTGTTCAATCGATTGGCCAGGGTTTAAGGGATTGAAGTAGAGATCAGGTCCCCTCTGGAAAAGTTGACTGGCTTTCTCCCGATCCAGTTTGACGATCGTCAAGGCCTCCACAAAGGCAAAAACCTGAGAGATCTGGCTGTCCCGCCGTTTAAATTCTCCCCACAACTGGGCCTGCCGCAGGATCCCCAACTGGATCGGATCTGGTACTGCACCACACCCTGCCACATTTTCTGGGGGCATCTGGACATTCTCTAAGATGAACAAGACGAGGAAAAGGGAAAGGAAAGATGG
>JAAUUJ010000242.1 GCA_012030715.1 Synechococcaceae cyanobacterium SM2_3_1
TGATGGTTGGAGAAGCTTATCTGTATAGTAGAGATACAGGATCGAGAATAAGGACAATTAGTTATCCGGATCAGCTTACTAATGATAGCTTTAGTTGGGGGAAGATTTATTGGAACGAACGTTATGGCACTTAGCAGTAGCAATAATGTTTACCTGTATGACAACTCAAATGGAAACTCAATAAGAACAATAACAATTCCAGGTGGCAATTCAGGTAGGCAAAGTGTTGTCCTCGATGTCTTCGATCAACTCTTACTTGTTGGTCGTACTACAAGAAACACTACAGGGAATTCATATCTATTCAATACCTCTACAGGCTCGCTTCTCAGAACCTATACAAATCCTAGTTCAAGCCTAAGCAATATGTTTTCTGGATCAGTAGCAGTGTCAAACCAATATATTGTTATAGGAGCACCTGGAGAAGACAATGATAGGGGATCGGTGCACATCTATACTGATGATTCTAATAGTAGGCTTTATGAAATACAAGGACCAGGTGCAGAAGGTGGATATTTTGGCACCTCAGTTGCTATTGATGGCTCCTTACTTATTGTTGGAGCCTCAGGAGAAGGTAAGTCCTATGTTTATCAGTTACCCTAAGTCTAGCAGAGAAGATTCTTATGAATTGGGATAAACCATCAATGTTAATTTTCAGCACTCTACATAATTTGCTTTTAATTATATGCACTGTACTAGTTGGACTTTACAACTTGTTTATAATAAATTCAATTACTGCCAGAGGAATAGCTAGTCATATTAGCCCATGGAGTATAAATTGTATTTACATTATTTTTACTTCGTTTATATTGCCTCCTATCTTTAGTATATTTTTGTTCTATAAATGGTATTTGTTATTCCACCCGATTCACAAGCCGAATAGCCCTAGAAAACAAGCGCAGATGTTTGTTATCGATTTTTCGTTCTTTATCATGATCATTGGCTATTTGTCGTATAACTCATTTTCATCGATTAATCCATATATATTTCCAGAAAATGAATTAAATCAGATTCATGTACCATTAGTTGAACAAGAGCAAGATAATGGAGAGAAAACAAAGAATATTTTCATATTTTCGAAGATCAGTCTAAATCAACAGATTAGCAATTATGAATCCAAATCAAAGTAAGAGGGAGAAATGGAAAACAACTCAATGTATCCACTCACAGTAACTATTTCCACAGGTCTTCTGGCGGTTTTCAGTATGTCTTGTGGTACTAATCCTTCTGGTATTTCCCTGAATTGGCAAAGTAGCAATGATAGTTCTGGACTAATTGCTTTTGGTGAATCAGTGGATGAATCAGTAGGAATCCCATATCCTTTTATGGCAGGTTTAAGGTTGCGGGCAGCTAATCTTAACAGTCATCCTAATACTAATGGACGAGTATGTGGAGGCGCACTTATTGATGAATCATGGGTGGCAACAGCAGGTCATTGCTTACAAGACCCATCAGGGAACCCATTGAATGAGGGGGACTGGGAAATTATCATTGGAACAAATAGAATTCTTAGTCAGATTCCTCCTGCAAATAGATTTCCAATCAATAAATTTGTTCAACACCCTGATTTCAGTAAAAGCTTCACAGGTCTTTCTGAATACGATATCGGACTTATCGAACTTTCTCAAGCTACCAGCTATCCTCCTATTGAAATGGCTAATAACTTACCAAGCCCAAGTAGTTTACTCGGTTTCTTAGGGTGGGGCCGTACAGAAAGTGCTATTACACCAGATATCTTACAATTTGGTGATGCATATAGGAGAACAACTTGCTTCCCATTCGGAGGAAATCTAAGTTTCACAGCTCCGCCATTTACCTTCTGCACTATAGATAAAAACCCCTTAGATGATGGTAGATCCATGAAGATTGATAATTTTGGTGATGGCATTACTAATTTCTGTGCTGCTGATAGTGGAGGGCCTGTTTTCTCGATACCAATTAATAGTACAGAAGGCAAGTATTCTGAGTTGCATGGGTTGATATCATTATCGACGGGAAATGGTTGCTTCAATACTAACATAGATGCTTATACTAACCCTTATCATCAAAAAGGTGTTGTAGTTGCAGTACATGAATACTCTGAATGGATCGACTGCCATATCAACGGGTTGTCAAAAGAGTTTTCTTTTAACTCAAAGCCTAATGGACAAAGAGCTTTCGAGCCAAATATACATATCTGCAATGGACTTAAGAATAGCAATGACGATCTAGTGTCTGGATCGGATGGTCTTTCTTCTAATGGCATGTCATGCAAGGAGAATCTATCTGAAACAATCTCTCAACAGGATTTCAAGTCTGTAGTATATCTAAATGATGATGAAATTCCTCTCGCAGTATCCTCAGCTGTCCTTGGATTAGAAGTAGCTGTTCCTCTTGCTTTGTTACCTTCAAGTTCCTTCACACTAAAAACTGTCAGTAGAATATATTGGCCAAAATCAACTCGATATATGTGAAGATATCAGGCTGATTTCTGCTTACTATATAAATTGACATCATATTGCTAGTAACTAAGTTGATAAATCAATCTATAGTTCAGATCGCAGCTAATTCTAGAGGATGGGGACATTGGACTCGTATGCTTGCCTTGGCAGTCCATCTACCCTATATTCATTTTCTTATTTACAATATGGATCCAAAAGTCCCGTTGCCAGTCTGGATATCAAATGTCAAGCGTGTTACTACTCTAATCGATGGATATCCAATTATTTGCGAGCATGGGTGGGAAGCAGCAGAACCCTACCAGAAGAATGATTTTAGTGCCAGTCTCTGTATACGTAAAATCAGTAGAGTAACCCCAGACAAAAATAGCTTTGATCACATAATCACAGTCAGTGATATAAATCAGGATGGTGATTACCCGCCAGTAGTACTAGAAACTCCGTTAATCGACACTGCATTTGATCCGTATATTATTATCAGTACTGAAGGCAACAACAGAAAGTTTCTTAAGGAAAAGTATCCAGACTACTCCTATCGAGTCGTTTATCCCGTCACCTCCATGAGAAATAGTATCAAGCACATTGCAGGGATCGCTGGCTATAACCTCTTCTGGGAGTGTGCTTATTATCAGATCCCTTGTACTCTTTATCCATCAGTTTGGCGCAACGATTCTCATGCAAGGCTAGAGAAGTTAGGAAATGATCCCATGCCCCCCACATTTACAAATGGAGCAAAAGAGGTAGCACTGGCCATGCTTCAATGGTGGTTTTCAGTGATTTAGTATTTTCTGTCTGGTGACCTATGACCAGACCATGCCAGAGGGAACTGGGAATTTCATCTGAGTTATCACTGGTGGTACATCCCCAAAATCCAGGAATGGCTGGTAAAAAGTATTGAAAGGTGGCTGGCTGCCTCTAAGGGTATTAACAAAACAGATCGGTGTCTGAGAATTGAGCAAGGAGCTGCTGTTAACATACAGATCAAGATCATCTCTATTGTTCTTTGCAGCTGAGTTTCATGGTTTCACCGCAATTACGCCCGCAAGTCCAGGCTCTGCAATCAGATCTGGTGCACTGGCGTCGCCACCTCCACCGCTATCCCGAATTGGGGTTTCAGGAGCAAAAAACCGCCGAATTTATTCAGAATCTGTTAACGGAATGGCAGGTTCCCTTCCAGGCGGGGATTGCTCACACCGGCATTGTGGCTACGATTTCTGGGGATCTAGCGGGACCGACTTTGGCCCTGCGTGCTGATCTGGATGCCCTCCCGATCCAGGAGGAAAATCCCGTCTCCTATCGTTCCTGCCATGATCACAAGATGCACGCCTGTGGTCATGATGGCCATACCGCGATTGCCCTGGGAACGGTAAAGCTACTCCAGCACTATCGAGATCGGCTGCGGGGCACCGTCAAGATCATTTTTCAACCTGCAGAAGAAGGACCGGGGGGTGCGGCTCCCATGATCGCTGAGGGAGTGCTGCACAACCCGGATGTGGAGGCCATGATTGGCTTACATCTATGGAACAACCTGCCCCTGGGAGCGATTGGGGTGAAAGGGGGGCCTTCTATGGCCTTTGCCGATCGGTTTGAACTCAAGATCATTGGCAAAGGGGGGCACGGGGCTCTGCCTCACCAGACCGTGGATGCAATTGTGGTGGGGGCTGAAGTGGTGACTGCCCTGCAAACGATTGTCTCCCGCAGTGTTAATCCCCTACAACCTGCGGTGGTGTCGGTGGCAAGTTTCAGGCTGGAGATGCCTTTAATGTGATCACCCCGGTGGCGGAGTTGTGGGGCACGGTGCGCAGTTTCGATCCGGAGGTAGCGGATCTGATTCCGGCGCGGATTGACCAGCTGGTGGCCGGGATCTGTCAGGCCCACGGGGCAACCTATGAGCTGAATTATCTGAGAAATTATCCGGCGGTACTCAATGATGAAAAGGTCGCGGCGCAGGTGGAAGCTGTGGCTCGGCAGGTGTTAGGAAGCGAGGCTCAGATCGTGCCAGAAATGACCATGGGGGGCGAAGACATGTCCTACTTCCTGCGGGAGGTTCCGGGGTGCTATTTCTTTCTCGGATCCGCCAACTCCGATCTGGGTCTCAACTATCCTCACCATCACCCCCGCTTTGATTTTGATGAAACCGCTCTGGGGATCGGGGTGGAGATCTTTTTACGCTGGATCGAGTCTTACTCAGGAACCGAGATGCCCTCCACTCCGGCGGTGACCCTGGCAGAACGCACTTGATGCCCGTCCAATCAAAGCGTAAAAAAGGTGGATCC
>JAAUUJ010000243.1 GCA_012030715.1 Synechococcaceae cyanobacterium SM2_3_1
GCCATATCGATGGATTCATGCCAATGTCATTGTTAGGCCACGACCACGGTATAATCCGGCAGGCACTCCACACCCTTGAGGGATCCAGGGGGGTAAGATCTGCCTTGTGTTCCAGCTCTAAAAAACCAAGGTTGAAGAATAGAATCGTTTTGCTGGTCCCAGGAATCTGTCGCCCTGATAAGGTTCTGGATGCTGTGTAGGTCTGGGGCAAGGGTTCTGAAATAGTAGCGATCCGTTTGTAGCGACCCAGAAGCCGTGGGCAGGTAACCCACACAACGGGTTGCCCAGGACAGAACACTGGAAGCCACACCAAAGATGCATACTCAAACTTGACCAGGGCTTCTGTCGTTCCACCATCCCTGTTTCCTCTGACAGCTTCATGACCATACCAGTGATTGGCCTGATCTGGATCTAGCCCCCGGCTATATGCTCGGAAGCGTCCCCGGATCGAGCTACCGGGAATGATCCCTGTTTGGGTGAATTGATCTCGAAAAATGAGATTCAGGTTGCCGGTTTCTTCACCTGCAGTAGCGCCTACATGCAGCGGTGCAAGGGTTTCGATGATCCCGTAAGCTTTGTGGTACATAAACCTGTTTTCCTATTTAAGCAACTTGAGGGTTTATCTGGCTTATGACATCTGGTAGTGGTAGTGCCAAAGCACAACCCCAGCGTTTGAGAGGGTAAGCTTCCTGAGGGAACCAGTTAGGGTCCCAGTCCTGCCAGGGCAGCCCCAAGTAGTCAGAGAGAACATAGACTGTACCTGCTGAGACAGCATAGCGACCACGAGATAGGCGTTTGGTAGAACCTTTTCCTCCAAGTCGATAGCGGTAGGCATGCGGTCGTTCGGTCAGCATCCCTTCCACAGACCAAACTGGTTTGCCGTCGCACATCGGTTCTCGATAGGACAAACGGTTAGATCCCCACAAACCAGGGGTGATCAGGGCAAAGCTGGCACCAACGGGTTGGGCAAGAAGATCAGAAGTGGTCTTTGCCAGCGGGTGACAGCTTAGTTCGACCATATGCCCTTCCCCCCCAAAACGATACCAACCGTCGGGAATTGTCACGGTTGAGAGGAAGATGAGACTGGCATCAGGGTTGAGTTCTACAGCATTCTCCAGGAATAAACTTCCTTGATCGGATGCAACATCAACTCGTCTTTGATCTGCTTCTAATCGCGGATGCAGGTGAGGAGAAAACTGCCAGGGCTCTGAGCAAATCCGGGCAATCTGATCCCATTCTTGAATTGGCGTCCAGGTCCCCGACTTAAATTTGCCTGAACTGGTTGACCAGCATTTTTGCACCTGATCAAAAGTTAGTTTGGCCTGAATCTGTTCGCTGTCTCGTTTGACCAGACAGTGTAACGGAGTCGGTACATAAAAGTTCTGCAGGTTATTTGACCAAGCCCAGAAAGGACCAGCTAACGTTAGAGATTCAAGTGTGGTTGAATCCAGTTGAGCAGCAAACAAGCCTGAAAGAGTAGCTGCACCAGGAGGAAACTGCTGACCAGAGCGACCGACCAGGTTTTCAGGAGAGAGAAATCGTCCTGCGCTGCCGTAGAGAAATCCTAGAGGTCGGATCTCAACCAGATGGGTGAACTTAACATGATCAAACATAATTCATACCCGCAACTCGTCATACTCCCTCAAGAACAAAGATGAAATCCTACCTGGGCCAGATCAATCACCCATTGACTCAGGGTTACCTGAGGTTTGAGAATCATGGCCTGATGCTGAGCTAACAGGGGTTTCCAATTCGGGAAATAGATGTCGATCAATTCTAAAGCTACAAAGTGATCGGGAAAAGCATGACGATTTTGCAGGACATTTACATCTTCGTAGAAGTGATTCCAGTTATGACCTCCATCCCGATCGCGGTAGTCCTTCAAGATCCCTAAAAATTGCCAGGGGCAAACCCATTGCAGGTACGTACCACTGTTGAAGAGGATCCGCAGTGCTAGTCGATTACGGCCCCATGTTTTGGCTGCCTGTTCTGCTTCATGACAATGCTGCAAAATATCCCGTTGTGGGACCGCAGGCCCAGCCCAAACAAATCCTACACTGACGGTGATCTCGTGGCCATGCTGTTGCCAAACCTGCTCAGGGAAATGGTACCACCAGTTCAAGCAGTCTTCTGCGCTTAGAGGATTTGTCGTGTTAACTCGATACAATACCCCTAGAAAATCATCTCCGCCAGCATAGATAATTAAACCATCTGAATGGCCATCTGTTTTGGGGAGGAAATGACTGAGATTATATCCCCACTGGCGCATGGCAGTGCTGAAGTGATTCAGGGCAGCAGATTCGGCATCAGTGTCTATTTTTAACCGTTGCAGGTATTCCCCGATCTGATCACCATCACCTTGAAACCAACCAGTCCATTGGTTCTCTTCAAAGCGGTTGATCTCCTGGAACTTTGCTGGCCTATCCACGGCGGTTAACCCTAGATCACGCTCGATGGGCTCGAAGTGGATGAGTCGCTTTGTTAACTCGGGAATGCTCAGTTGTTCGGATGGATCAATTAGAGCTCCAACCTTATGATGAAGTGCTGTGAAAAAGGCAGTGATCTCTTCTTTCTCAGCTGTTAGATCTCGCTGCTGCTGAGAGAGCTTGCGCCCTAGACCAGGCCAGGCAATGGAATCAGCCCCTGATAGGGTTGAGCTTTCACCACTCCAGTTGACTCCTGTCCAATCACGGCATCGTTTTTGGGCATTGACTGCTTGGCGAGCAGAGGCAATATCCTTTCCCTGGCCCCAGAAAAATTCCCACGCATGGGATCCCCATAACTCCCAATCTCGATTCCAACAGTAGCTGGCTGGGATCGCTTGTTCTATCCAGCTGCGGCAGGTGATCAGGATCTTTTTCCAACTGCTGAGCAGAGTTTTGCGTGAGCGTGAGTAATCATAGGAGCCCCCCAGAATGATCTGATTAGGAGTTCCCTGAGTAACGTTAATGAGAGCGGGAGAAATCACTTCACATCCGCTATCCCTGGCGTCATCGCATAGAGAACAAGCCAGGTAGGAAAGGATGAAACTACTGCCGTAGAGGTCGCGCAGTTTGCGTGAACGCTCGATAAATCCCTGGACCGGGGCAAAGGTTAGGGCAGTGTAGGTAGAGACATGATTCATTGCTGAACAAAGGGGTGAGCATCTGAACAAATGCTAGCAATCTCTTGAAGAGGGGTCTTCCAGACTACGGGAGACTGTAGTAGTTATGAATCTCAGGAGTGGCTGATGAACTGATTTACCCAATGTAGCCTATGTTGCTTCAGTGGAGTTGTTGTGCTCTTTTTTTGATGCTTCTCAAGATTCTGGAATAAATCATGGATATTCTTTATATTGTTGAGCAAGGTTGTCAGTTAGTGCTTTCAGGGGAGCAGCTTCGCATTCTCCGGAGAGAGGAAGTTCTAAATCAGGTGCCGCTGCCTTTGTTGGAAGGGATTTTAGTGTTCGGGATCACCCAACTCTCAACTCAGGCGATCAGAGCCTGTTTACAACGACGAATCCCGGTGGTGTATTTGTCGCGGAGCGGCTTTTGCTACGGGAGAGCATTACCAATGGGGTGGCCAGCAGCGTCCCTCAGAACTTACCAGGATGCCAGCTCAGCGAACTGGCGATTATCAACAGCGCGACAGATCGTTCAGGCCAAAGTCTTAAACGGGAGGGTGTTGCTATTGCGGCAGGCGCGGCGCAATGACGCACTGGATCTGAAGTTGCCCATTGAATCTCTGACTTATCTAACGCGGCGACTGAATAAGGTGGAGACACTTCAGGAGGTTCGGGGGTTAGAGGGGGCGGCAGCAGCGATCTATTTTCCAGCTCTAGGTTCATGTCTCAAGGCCCCATTTGTTTTTAGCACTCGCTCCAGACGCCCACCAACTAATCCAGTTAATGCGATGCTCAGTTTTGGCTATCAAGTGTTATGGAATCATCTATTACTGTTGATCGAGTTGCAGGGGCTGGACCCTTATTCAGGAACATTACATACAGCTCATCATGGTAATGCTGCTCTGGCCTCCGATCTCCTGGAAGAATTTCGAGCTCCTGTGATTGATTCACTAATGGTATGGCTGGTTAATACACGAATGGTTCAACTCGAAAGAGATTTTGAATATCGAGATGGGGGGTGCTTTCTCAATGAGTCAGGTAGACGACAATTTTTGCAGGCTTTTGTTCACCGCATGAGTGGTCAGGTTCAGGTAGATCCTGTTTTGGGAGCGATTCCTCGCTGGCATCTGTTAACTCAACAGGTGAAGTTGTATCGGCAATCAGTTCTTAACTCGGATCACGTTTATCAACCTTACCGGATTGATTAACATCAGTATCTGTTCAGTCACGAATCAGAAAAGCTAACTGCTTATTGATATTAGCCCTAAGTTATAGCAATCAGACATCAGATGGAAGACGCAAGCAGGCTCAAGTCCCTATCTATCAAGCAGGGCAACCTCACAGATCTCATGAATCATGCCTGATTGCTATATCTCTTGATTGTTTCCAGGCAATCAGGGTGAAGTTTTTCTTAAAGAGTAGATCATGAAACTCTATGTCATTGCCTACGATATCTCTTGTGATCGGAGGAGAAGGAAAGTTTCAGAGGTGCTGGAAGGATATGGAAAACGGGCTCAGTATAGTGTATTTGAATGTGTTATTTCTGAGAAGA